>JAILNW010000447.1 GCA_024691145.1 Lachnospiraceae bacterium | reverse complement strand
TATCTGTCTGTTTATACATACCAGTTCGATACATTGAAGGAAATATAAAACCTGCTTTAGGTAAAGATGGAGCCTTTCCTACAGGATTCTGTTCCCAGTTAGCAAGGTTGCTTCTATATGAAGATACCTTCCCTTTAGCTTCGTTAATTGCACTTCTTCGAAAATAACTTGGCAGTTTATAAAATCTAGAGTCAAAGTCATATACTGGCTCAGGATTATCCTTTGTAGCATGTATCAGGTTTTCAATATACCCCTGCTGCTTCTTTGAATCTTTAATCTTAGAGATACTTTCCCAATATGTATCACAAACATCTATAAGATAATCTACGACATGTCGATATACCATAAAAGTATCTTTAAAGATATTGTTATAGTGTTTGATTTTAACTTTATAAGTGGTATGTATCTTCATATCGTAGTTCTCCTTCCTATAGATTATCTTGTTTTTGGTTATTTATATACTTCTCAATCTGCTCAAGCGTCCTGTCACTGACAGTAGCCACAAAATATGATGGATTCCATAGATGACCACCCCATAATTTTTTCTTGATTTCAGGATGTTTTAAAAATAACCATCTGGCTGTATTCCCTTTTAGAATCTTTATTGCATCTGAAAGCCTAAGTTGTGGCTTACAGTCTACAAGTAGATGTATATGGTCAGGCATTATCTCCATTGCAAGAACTTTCATATCTAAAGATTTAAGTGTTATGAACAAATACTCTTTAACATCTGTTTCAATATCACCTATGAATATGGGTTTTCTATATTTTGTAACCCATACGATATGATACTGTAATGAATATACATATCCTCTACCATGTGTTACATCTTTAGGTATATTATAATACTGTTTTATATTCATTTTATGATTATACCATATGCAGATACAGTTGTCAATAAGAGCCACCTAACTCACGACTAAAGTCACGAGTGTGCGGTGGCTTATCATCAATATACTTAACTCCTGTCAAGGATAAAAAGAAAAAACTGGTGCTTGAAGCCCTGCTCCAACACACCAGTTAAAACTTATATATTATTTCAATCAAAATTTACGCATCAATTGTAGATATAGCAGGTGTTATCTCCTCAAGTACGTCAAGTACGATTCTTACTGTATCAAGTGATGTAAACATCGTAATACCGTTCTGTACTGCCTCACGTCTTATGGCAACACCATCCTCATAATGAACACCAGAAAGAACTGCTCTTGTGTTGATTATGTAACTTACATAACCTGCTCTTATAGACTTAAGAATCTCGTCACTGCCCTCACTGACCTTGCCACGAACACGAGTCTTTATGCCATGCTCCTTAAGGTAAGTTCCTGTACCAACAGTAGCCTCAATATTAAATCCAAGCTCATAAAATCTTCTTACAAGAGATAAAGCCTCTTCCTTATCCTCATCAGCCAAAGTAACAACAACAGTACCATAAACCTTCATCTTAACACCAGAAGCCTGTAAAGCCTTATATAAAGCTCTGTTAAGTCTGTCATCATAACCTATAGCCTCACCAGTAGACTTCATTTCTGGCGAAAGATATGCATCCATACCATTAAGCTTTGCAAATGAGAATGCAGGAGCCTTAACATACCATCTCTTCTTCTCAGCAGGAAGCATCTCCTCAATTCCCTGCTTTTCAAGAGATTCCCCAAGCATAACCTTTGTAGCAATATTAACAAGATTAAATCCAGTAGACTTAGAAAGGAAAGGAACACTTCTTGAAGCTCTAGGATTAACCTCTATAATGTAAACATTATCATGCTTATCAACGATAAACTGGATATTAAACAAACCAACTATACCGATGCCAAGACCAAGCTTTGTAGTATAATCAGCAATTGTATTCTTAACCTTCTGAGAAATGCTATAAGGAGGATAAACACTTGTACTGTCTCCAGAGTGAACACCTGTTCTCTCTACAAGTTCCATAATACCTGGAATAAATACCTCCTTGCCATCACAGATAGCATCAACCTCAACCTCTTTACCAACAATATATCTGTCAACAAGAACAGGCTTGTCAACATCAACCTCAACAGCTGTCTTAAGATAATGTCTAAGCATTGACTCATTAGCTACGATTTCCATGGCACGTCCACCAAGTACGAAACTTGGTCTTACAAGCACTGGATAGCCAATCTCACTTGCAGCCTTAACACCACTTTCAATATCAGTAACAGCCTTAGCAACAGGATGAGGAATATTAAGAGCATTAATAACCTTCTCAAACTCATCTCTGTCCTCAGCCTTATCAATTGCAGCACTGTCAGTACCAACAATTCTTACACCTCTCTTAGTAAGAGGCTCGGCCAAGTTAACAGCAGTCTGTCCTCCAAGTGTTGCAATAACACCATAAGGCTTTTCAAGCTCAATTATATTCATAACATCCTCAACTGTAAGAGGTTCAAAATAAAGCTTGTCAGCAGTTGTATAGTCAGTAGAAACTGTTTCAGGGTTATTATTAATAACTATAGCCTCAAACCCTGCTTCTCTTATTGTTCTTACTGCATGAACAGTTGAATAATCAAACTCAACACCCTGTCCGATTCTTATAGGACCAGAACCAAGAACTATAATCTTCTTTCTGTCTGAAACAATTGACTCATTCTCATCCTCATAAGTTGAATAGAAGTAAGGAACATAACTGTCAAACTCACTTGCACATGTATCAATCATCTTATAAACAGGGAAAATATTCTCTTTCTTTCTTAATTCATAAACCTCATCCTCTGACATATCCCATAATTCAGCAATATATGCATCAGAAAAGCCCATTTTCTTGGCTTCCTTAAGGTAAGAAAGGTCATTATGATTATTTTCAAGTTCCTTCTCAAAATCAACTATCTTCTTAATCTTGTCTAAGAAGAACATATCAATCTGAGTAATATTGCATATACGTGAATGGTCAACACCCATCCACATAAGCTGTGCAATGGCATACAGACGGTCATCTGTACCATCTTCAATATATTTTAACAATTCATCTGTAGACATGTGGCTTCTGTCAAACTTCTCGAGATGAATATGATTCTTGCCATCCTCAAGAGAACGGATAGCCTTAAGAAGACTCTCCTCCATAGTACGGCCAACACTCATAACCTCACCAGTTGCCTTCATCTGAGTAGAAAGTACATTAGAAGCTGTTGTAAACTTGTCAAATGGGAATCTTGGCATCTTAGTTACAACATAGTCAAGGGAAGGCTCAAAGCAGGCAGGAGTATTAGCTAACTGTATCTCGTCTAAGTTCATGCCAACAGCAATCTTAGCTGAAACCCTTGCAATCGGATATCCGCTTGCCTTAGACGCAAGTGCTGAAGAACGTGAAACACGAGGGTTAACTTCTATTACATAATACCTAAATGACTGTGGATCAAGTGCAAACTGCACATTACAGCCTCCTTTAACATCAAGGGCTCTTATTATCTTTAAGGCACTGTCACGAAGCATATGATACTCTTTATTAGTAAGAGTCTGGCTAGGTGCAACAACTATAGAATCACCTGTATGAATACCAACAGGATCAAGATTCTCCATATTACATATAGTAATAGCTGTATCATTGGCATCACGCATTACTTCGTATTCTATCTCTTTATATCCCTTAATGCTCTTCTCTATAAGAACCTGATGAACAGGAGAAAGAGCAAGGGCATTCTTCATCATATCCTTAAGTTCTTCTTCGTTATTGGCAAATCCGCCACCAGTTCCTCCAAGTGTAAATGCAGGACGAAGAATAACAGGATAACCTATCTTCTCAGCTGCACTAAGAGCTTCTTCTATGCTATATGTAATCTCTGAAGGAACAACTGGCTCTCCAATCTTCTCACAGAGTTCCTTAAAAAGTTCTCTGTCTTCTGCACACTCTATACTTTTTGCTTCTGTACCAAGAAGCTCAATCTCGCATTCCTTAAGAACGCCCTTCTTAGCTAACTGCATGGCAAGATTAAGGCCTGTCTGTCCTCCAATACCAGGAACAATAGCATCAGGTCTTTCATATCTGCAAATACGTGCAACATATTCAAGAGTAAGAGGCTCCATGTAAACCTTATCTGCAACAGATGTATCAGTCATAATAGTTGCCGGATTAGAGTTAGCAAGAATAACTTCATAACCCTCTTCCTTTAAAGCAAGACATGCCTGTGTACCGGCATAATCAAACTCTGCAGCCTGTCCAATAACTATAGGACCTGAACCAATAACCAAAACCTTTTTTATGTCCGTTCTCTTAGGCATTCTTCTTCGCCTCCTCTATATTTTTCAAAAATTTATCAAATAAATACTTGCTGTCCTGAGGACCAGGTGCACTTTCAGGATGATACTGTACAGAAAATACCTTATCTTCCTTGCAAGAAAGTCCCTCAACAGTATTATCCAGAAGATTAATATGCGTTATCTCAAGTTTTGTATCTTCAACACTCTTAACATCAACAGCATAACTGTGATTCTGTGAAGTAATCTCAATCTTTCCTGTTTCCAGATTCTTTACAGGATGATTACCACCTCTGTGACCAAACTTAAGCTTATAAGTCTTTGCTCCATAAGCAAGAGCTATCATCTGGTGTCCAAGACATATACCGAATATAGGATACTTGCCCTTTAATTCTCTTATTACACCAATTACATGCTCAACATCCTCTGGATCACCAGGTCCATTTGATAAAAATACACCATCAGGTTTCATAAACTCAATATCCTCTGCACTTACTGTACAAGGAACAATAGTTACATTACAGCCTATCTCATTAAGGCTTCTGATTATGTTAAGTTTTATGCCACAGTCAATAGCTACAATATTATATTTATGATTAGATGTTCTTGAGTACCATCTCTTCTTGCAGCTTACTCTGCTTACAGCATCATGAGGCACTGGAGTATTCTTAATAATCTCAAGTCCCTCTTCTAATGTTGTATCAACACCTGTAATAAGAACTCTTGCTGAACCATTATCCCTGATGCTTCTTGTAATCTTTCTTGTATCAACTCCGTATATACCTGGAACATCATATTCTTCAAGTAATTCAGACAAAGTCTTTGTATATCTGAAGTTAGAAGGCATATCATTATAATCCTTTACGATGAGTCCTCCTAAAGTAATATTCTTGCTTTCATAATCACCATCTGTAATACCATAGTTACCTATTAAAGGATATGTCATAACAACCGCCTGGTCAGTATATGAAGGGTCAGAAATAATCTCCTGATATCCTGCCATAGAAGTATTAAAAACAAGTTCACATACACAATCCTTATAACTTCCGAAACCATATCCATAATACTCTGTACCATACTCAAGTATTATCTTCCTATCAAATGTTTTCACCTTAAAGGCTCCTTTCTTACTTGTCCTGTCTTTTGGAAAGTGGCATTTCAAATCTGTTTTTCTTAGTATTTGGTATAGCTGTAGGATACTTTCCATCAAAGCATGCAGCACAATAATTATTATTATCAATTAATTCACATAACTCGTCATTTTCCAAGAACATTAAGCTGTCAGCACCAATAATCTCAGCAATCTCACTTACACTGTGATGACATGAAATAAGATTCTCTCTTGAATCTATATCGGTTCCATAGTAACAAGGATTAACAAATTGTGAGGCAGAAATTCTTACATGAATCTCCTTTGCCCCTGCATCCCTTAAAAGTTTAACTATCTGGCTTGAAGTTGTACCTCTTACGATGGAATCATCAACAAGCACAACAACCTTTCCTTCTACAGTTTCCTTTACAGGATTAAGTTTAATTCTTACTTTATCAATTCGTTCTTCCTGCTTAGGTGCTATAAATGTTCTGCCTATGTATTTATTCTTAATAAATCCTATACCGTAAGGTATCTTTGATTCTTTAGAATATCCAAGTGCTGCATCAAGGCCTGAGTCTGGAACACCAACAACAACGTCCGCTTTAATATGATCCTTTCTTGCTAAAATTATACCGGCTTTCTGTCTTGCAGTATGCACTGACACATTGTCAATAACAGAATCAGGTCTTGCAAAATAAATATATTCAAATATACATGTTTTCTTTTCCTTTGTATTACAATGCTTGGTATAAGAAGTAATTCCATTATCATCAAATACAACTACTTCTCCAGGAAGTATATCCCTTACAAACTTTGCACCAACCGCATCTAAGGCGCATGACTCTGAAGCAACAATATAAGTACCATCACTTCTTTCCCCATAACATAATGGTCTGAATCCTCTAGGATCCCTTGCGGCAATAAGCTTAGTTGCAGACATAATTACAAGGGAGTATGCTCCGTCAAGTACATTCATAGCTTCTAATACAGCATTCTCTATTGAAGTATTAACAAGTCTCTCCCTTGTTATAATATAAGCAATAATCTCAGTATCACTGGTAGTATGAAAAATGCCTCCGGATAATTCAAGCTCATTTCTAAGTTCATAAGCATTACTTATGTTTCCATTATGAGCAACAGCCATCTTTCCCTTCTGATGATTAACAACAATAGGCTGGCAGTTAGTTCTGTTTGTACCACCTGTTGTTCCATATCTTACATGGCCTACTGCCATAGAAGCCTCTGGAAAACTCTTCATTGTCAAATCATCAAATACATCATTAACTAGTCCCATATCCTTATGAGAATAGAACATTCCATCTTCACAAACAACAATTCCACAGCTTTCCTGTCCTCTGTGCTGCAGGGCATAAAGTCCATAATAAGAAATACTTGCTACATTAACAGCTTTCTTTGAATAT
>JAILNW010000397.1 GCA_024691145.1 Lachnospiraceae bacterium | reverse complement strand
TAAGAATAATCTAAAAAAATAAGTTAACAGTTGAAATGATGTAAAAAGTATTTTGAGAACACATAAAGGGATTATTGGAATTGGGATGAAAAAGTATTAAGGAGAATTAAAAATGAAGTTTATTATAGTATCGTTATTGGTGGTAATAGTATCTATGTTTTTCTCAAGTGGAATACATGAACTAGGACATATGATTGCAGGTATACTGCAGGGATGGAAATTTGAATATATGATTTTTGGACCATTGAAAATTTATAAAATAGATGAAAGAATAAAAGTAGGTTTTGAAAAGAATATGATGATGTGGGGGGGAGTTTCATATTGTACTCCTAAAGAAAAAAGCGAGAAAAATATAAAAGTATACAGAAATATTCTTCTTGCAGGCCCGTTATTGTCTATCTTTTTAGGCATATTGGCATTATTATATGTGTTGTGCACAATGTCTATTGATGTTATGTTTACAACAATAATAAATAATACATTTAAATTATTTTTATTCGTTTTTGGACTTCAATCGATAGCTATGGGAATTATATCGATAATACCGTTACCAATTCCAACAGGCTTATTGTATGTTGACGGATATAGATTTTACAGATTATTAAAATATGACAAAGAAGAAGTGGCTATATTTTTACTAGTTGAAAAAGAAATGTTTAAAGAGGATATAACTTCTTTTGAGGAAATTGCTGTATTGACAGAGTCAAAATCACTTAACATAAGGTATATGGGATATGATTGTGCTATTGACTTATATAAGAAAAAAGGGGATATTGAAAAAGAAGAATATTATAAAAACCTAAAAGAAGAAATTAAAACAAAAGTATCACCATTGTTACGATAGCAATGTAATAGGTGTTATCGCACGTTTATTTATGTGTGTGGGATCCTATGCTATATGTGAAACCGAAATTTCACAAAATGAGTTAGAGAATATTCTTATTTTTGATAAGATAGATTTGTTAGACTAAATAGAAAACATCAACATAACATAAAGACTCCATTTTACAGGAGTCTTTATGTTTATGAAAATGTTATTTTATTATTTTTAACTTATCAAGGCTTTCCAGCACTTACAGAACCATTAACAACCTTATAGTCTCCAGTGCCTACTGTGTAGTTTGCACCATTCTTGCTATCCCAGGAACCGCTTCCGTTATTAAAGCATACCGTTGCCTGTTTTGCACTTCCTAAATCTATTGTTATAGCGTAATATTTTCCACTATATAAACTCATTTTTAAAATCTTAGAAAGCAATAAGAAAAATGATTGTTATGATATAAAAATAGTATTATCAAAAGCGTTAATGTTGTTAACTAGAGTTATTTTTGAATGTTATGGTATAAAACCAATAGTAATTATTGATGAATATGATAATCCATTTATTGAAGCAAAAGCAAATGGATATTATGATGAAGTAAGAGGTATATTGGCAGACATATTTGGTAATACATTTAAGGGAAATGATTACCTTGATAAAGGAATAATGACAGGAATTCAGCGTATAGCACAGGAAAGCATATTTTCAAAGTTTAACAATCCAGCCATATGTACTGTAGTTGATGAAGAATATTCAGATAAGTTTGGATTAACTGAAGAGGAAACTAAGAAATATTTAGAATATTTTGGTTATGAATTAAATAACAAAGTTAAAAGTTATTATGATGGTTATAAGTTTTTTGAAACAGAAATGTATAATCCAATGTCCATAACATCATATATAAGAAAAAAAGAAATATTAGACAGCTACTGGGTTAATACATCTGCTAATACACTTATAAAAGAGTCAATAAAAAAGGCAGATAAGGGATTTCATGAAAAGTTTGAGGAATTGATTGAGAAAAAATCATGCGTTGTAAATATAGACCTTGTGACAACATTTTCAGAAAGCCAGTCATCAGCAGGTTTATGGGGGCTTTTGTTAAATGCAGGATATGTAACAATTGAAAAGAAGATAAAGTTTAACAGATTCAAACTTAGAATACCTAATGAAGAGGTTAAGTCAGAATTTCAAAAAATAGTGGCCGAATACATAAGGGTTAATGAAAATGCACTGGAAGAATTATTTGAAGCCTTAAACGAAAAGAATATAGATGAATTTATAAGGATATATGAAGACATAATATGTAATTGCACATCCAGTTTTGATGCTGCGGATAAAGAAAATTCATATCACATGCTGATGCTAGGAATGAGCATATATCTTGAGCCTAGATTCAAAGTGGAGTCAAACAGGGAAAGAGGTAAAGGAAGGTCCGATATATTCATATGTGCAAAGCATGAAGGTGACCTTAATGTAATAATAGAGTTTAAGTATGAGAAAAAGAAGGAAAAGAATGATAATAAGCTATTAACAGAAAAAGCCAAGGAGGCATTAAAACAGATAAAAGACAATAAGTATTATAGCGACATGAATGGAGAAGTGCTTCTTCTAGGTATTGCACATAATGTAAAAAATGTGGTAATATTACATGAGTTTGTACAGAACGAAAGCAAATGGTAGTTGGTTACAAAGCTGGAACAATGGGCTTCATAGCTGGTTTCGAAGTAGGATCTGCTGCAGCCGGACATATCTTTATGCCGATTGCGTCGGTGCCGATAGGAATTTTAACAGGAGGAGTAGGCGCAGCATTTGCCTATAAGGGAGGAAAAGCAGCAACTGGAGAAGCATGGGATGCTGTTGCAAAGAGTTTAAAAAAATAGAGTGTTAATACTTAACAATGTAATATATAATATGTTATAATATGAGAAAATGTTTAATTATGATATGTAACTATAAGAAAAAGGAGGTTCATTAAGTGAACGATGTATTGTCAAATAAGAAACATTTAGAAAATGTAAAAAACAATAATTTATTACATTTAAGTATTTTGCTTTTTGATATGATATTGTTA
>JAILNW010000395.1 GCA_024691145.1 Lachnospiraceae bacterium | reverse complement strand
TACTCTTTAATTGAGTAGTATTTACATATGGGCGGACTATTTGGTGTTGCTTCCAAAGAAGACTGTGTATTTGATTTATTCTTTGGAACAGATTATCATTCTCATTTAGGTACAAAAAGAGGCGGAATGGCTGTTTTTGGTGAAAAAGGATTTGACAGAGCTATTCATAATATTGAGAATGCTCCATTCAGAACAAAATTTGAAAGAGATTTTGAAACTATGACTGGTACACTTGGTATCGGATGTATATCTGATAATGAGCCTCAGCCACTTATAGTAAGATCACATTTAGGTAATTTTGCAATTACAACAGTAGGTAAGATTAACAACTCAGAAGAGTTAATAAAATTAGCATATTCTAATGGTAATCCACATTTTCTTGAGATGAGCGGTGGAGATATTAATCCAACAGAACTTGTGGCTTCTATTATAAACCAGAAGGATTCTATCATTGAAGGTATACAGTATGTTCAGCACCTTGTTGATGGTTCTATGACTATGCTTGTACTTACACCTAACGGCATCTATGCTGCAAGAGATAAGTTCGGAAGAACTCCTATAATTATTGGCAAGAAAGACAACTCTTTCTGTGCTTCATTTGAAAGTTTTGCATTCTTAAATATCGGATATACTCAGTATAAAGAATTAGGACCTGCAGAGATTGTATTTATTACCCCTGATAAGGTGGAAACTGTAAGTCCTGCTGCTGACGAGATGAAGATATGTACATTCTTATGGGTATACTATGGCTATCCATCATCTTCATATGAGGGATTATCTGTAGAAGAGATGCGCTATCGCTGTGGTGCCAAGTTATCTGAGAGGGATAACTGTGATCCTGATATTGTTGCTGGAGTTCCAGACTCTGGTACTGCCCATGCAATTGGATATTCAAGACATTCCGGCAAACCATTTGCCAGACCATTTATCAAGTATACTCCAACATGGCCAAGATCATTTATGCCACCTAACCAGAAAAAGCGTAATCTTATTGCCAAGATGAAACTTATACCTATAGATTCTCTTATAAGAGGAAAGAAGTTATTACTTATAGATGATTCCATCGTTAGAGGAACTCAGCTTAGAGAAACTACTGAGTTCTTATATCAGAGCGGTGCAAAGGAAGTTCATATAAGACCAGCTTGTCCTCCATTATTATATGGCTGCAAGTATCTTAACTTCTCCCGTTCAAACTCAGAGCTTGACCTTATAACAAGAAGAATTATTCTTGAAAAAGAGGGGGATAATGCTGAGAACATGCTTGAAGAGTATGCTAATCCAGAAAGTGAGAAGTATAAAGAGATGGTTGAAGAGATTCGCCGCCAGCTTAACTTTACTTCTCTTCAGTTCAACAGACTCGATGATATGATTGAAGCTACAGGAATTGATCCTTGCAAGCTTTGTACATATTGCTGGAATGGAAAAGAATAATAAACTGTTACTAAAGGGGCTTTTTAAGCCCCTTGTTTTTACAGGGAATCATTAATCCACATAATGACTCCTTTTGTTATATCATCAGCCATTTTACACTGATATTCTTCGCTATTAAGAAGCTGAGCTTCCTCTTCATTCGATAAAAATCCACATTCTACAATTGCTAATGGTATCTCTGCCTTTTTAAGTATATAATAATCCTTATTTGCTTTTATCTCTCTCTTATCATCTTCTCTGCTCTCATTAAGAACATCCTGTATATACTTTGCAAGTTCTCTTGATTTATCAGATTCCGTATAGAAAAATACCTGTGGACCTTTTACGCTGTTATTAATATATGAATTCTGATGAATACTTATAGCAAGTATTGCATCATTTTTATTAATAATATTCATTCTGTTTATAAGATCTTCCTTCTTCTTCTGCCTGGAAGATTCATTATATAAACCTTTATCACTATCTCTTGTTAATATAACCCTGACACCCTTCTGCTCCAGTTTTTCCTTAAGTTTAAAGGCAATTTTAAGATTAATGTCCTTTTCAAGAGTGCCATCAATTCCAACCTTTCCAGGATCAAAACCTCCATGACCTGCATCCACAATTACCGTTACTATGTTATCACTTATACTTTCCTTTAATGTACCTGATATAACACTATATGAATTTCTTAGGTACAAAGCAATAATAACAGCCAGTATTATTATCATAATCAAAGCCAGTTTTTTATGTTTCATATCATACCTTTCCTCTATACAAAAAACAGATAGTCATCATGATTAATTCTATGACTATCTGTTCTAATATATTCTATATGTTTATTACTTTGTATAATTGGCTACAACGTCCCATACATCACTTGATGCATATCCAAGCTGCCAGAAACCTGTACCAGCTATACCTGCTTCTTTTATAACCTTGAGTTTCTCCTCTATAGACTTGTTATCCTCCATCCACATCTTCCAGCGTTTGCCATCTTTTCCATATAAAACGAAATTCTGCATTGCATCTGCATCCCATGTAGGTGTAAGATTTTCCTCTTTAATCAAAGTCTGCTGTTCATTCATATCATATGAAATACAGTCCGTAAATCCTTCTTCACCCTCAGGTGTTCCAAAAAGCCTCGCATATAATGGTATAGTAACAACAAGTTTTTCCTTTGGCACGCCATCAGCAATACTGTTATCTATACCCTTCTTAGTCCATGAGATAGAAGCATTAGATCCTATCTCCTCTGAATTGCTATGATGCTCATCATAACCCATTATTACAACATAATCCGCAACCTCAGCAACCTTATCCCTGTAATAAAATGCATTGTAAGGCATGCTTACATAACTGTCAACGGATAATACAAGTTTTTCTTTTCTGCATAATACAGATAATTCTCTTATAAACTGTATATAATAAGGGCTTGATTCCACTGTAACACACTCAAAGTCTACATTAACACCCTCAGCATTATACTCTTTAACTTTATTTACAATATTCTTTTCAAGAGTCTCTCTCTTATCAGTATCCTTAAGTACATTGGCTGTCTTTGTATTAGGCTCAAGATCATTTACAACAATCCATACGTCCATACCGGCATTATGTACTGCCTTAACATAATCATTGCTGCACCACTCTGATACTTCACCATTCTCTCCTGCCACAGTCATCCATGTAGGAGAAATAACGTTAACTCCCTTAACATTCTTAACCTTGGCAGCGCCATTACTATTAGCCTTCTGATTAGTTAAAGATGCCCAGGCAAGGGACACAAAATCTTTATGTATGCTGGTGTATTCTGATGCAGTATAATTAGGATTAGAATACTTCTCATAATCAGACTTTGTTATCTCTGAATCCTTAACGTATCCTATAACACCATCTGTTGTTACAACCTTGGTATAACCTGTTGAAGTATCCGTTCCAACTGTATCAATTATAACTTTTTCATTATTTCCTATCTTCTCAAGAATCTTACTTTTCTTATCTGACATAAATCTTACGGTAGCGCCGTCTTTACATGTTCCGATAAGACTATCCTCACCTGTGTTATACTTAATAAGCACTCTGTTTGGACTGTCAAAGCTCTCATATGTAAAGTCACTGTACTTCTCAACAAATGCCATGTCAATGTAATAAATATCATCGACTTTCTTCAGTATAGGAGCACTTGCAGTCTGTGATTCACCATTAACAGTATAACTAGTGGAATCCACAGGAATCTTTATAACCTCTGTCGGTGTTGTAAAAATAAACATAGACTTTTCTTCATCAATAAATATCCTGTCATTAAGCCTTTTAGCCATCTCATAGTCCATATATTTTACACTATTATCTATCATAATATCGTTAGTACTTAAATGTGTTCCTATTATAAGTTTAGCAGATGTGGAATCCTTAGCTTCAGTCATATCATAATAATCATAAAGACTCATAACTTCTTCGTTAGGTTTCCACTTTTCATAAAGCTTTACTCCACAAAAGGCACTGATTGCGACCATAAATACGCCGCCAATAATATATCCATTAATCTTAAATCCCATCTATAATCCTCCATATTACTATCTATACTTGCCCTTTTATTATAACATTTTTTCAAATTTGTTACAAGTTTTTGTTTAGATGATTATACTCATATCGTTGTCTTTAATAAGTCCTTTTTTTCTAAGGCCTTCAGATATAACCCATGACATAATGGCTGGAAGTATAAATGTCATAAGCATTATGTATACAAGTGAAACATTCCTGTTATTTCCCAACTCTATCATGGTTTTATATGTGGAAATCTGTGCCATAAATGCACAGGAACCTACTCCTGCTGCATCTGTAGTGCTTACGATTCCACAAACGCATATTGCAACTGGTCCTAAAACCGCACTTGTTGCAACTACTGGTATAAGTATGGCAGGATTCTTAATAATATTAGGCATCTGTACTGTTGAAGTACCTATGCTCTGAACAAGAAATCCGTCAAACTTGTTATCTTTAAAACTTGCTGCTGCAAAACCTACCATGTTGACACAGCATCCAATTGCAGCTGCCCCTGCTGCCTGTCCTGTAAGGTTAAGTGCAATTGCAATTGCAATAGAACTTATTGGAAATGTTAAAGCAAGCCCCATAAACACTGCTATAACCATCCCCATAATAACCGGATTCTGTGTTGTACTCCAGTCTATTATTTCCCCTAAACGTTTCATTGCCATGGAAACAGGATGTCCTACGTATTTTGCTACCATAATTCCAGGAATTATACTTATAACAGGCGTTATAATATAATCAATCTTTGTTTTTGATGCAATAAATGAACCTAAGCATACTGCCACATATGCAGCTACAAAGGCCGTTATTGGCTCTCCTACATCATTTGCAAATACGATGTTCCCGCCCATCTTTGCATAATCAAAAATATTCTGGGAAAATGCACCCACATATCCCACTACTGCTGCACAGGCGCACACAAGAGGTTTTGCGTCAAGTTTTGTGGCAACACCCACACCAATACAGACTCCTACCATCTTCTTAATAACCATAGCCACTGCTATAATCTCCGCCTGATACTCGCCTCCAACAACTATACCTATCTGCTCTAGAATCGTTCCCAACACCACTGATGCAAATAAGCCTAATGTCAACCCCTGCATGGCTTTTTCAAAGATACTCTGATATAGTTTTTGTAAAAAATTCATTAAACCTTACCTCTCCTTAAATAATATACATTAATTAGTACCATTTTCCCATATTTTTACAAATACAGTAAATACAAGGTACTACTACACATAGTATCACAGAAACAAGTATAAATCAAGGCTTTGATTGTATTGACTTTATGGTCATTTTAGGGTACACTTAAAGTAACAGATAGTATGTTTTTATCAGCTTCTTATGTTTGTGTACTATTTATCCGATATTAATAGAAAGGATGTGATTCTATGAAAATCGAAAAAATCAGTGAACGCCAGATCCGATGTACATTAAGCAAAAAGGACTTAGTAGATAGAGAGTTACGTTTAAGTGAACTTGCCTACGGTACTGAGAAGGCTAAGGAGCTTTTCCGCGACATGATGCAACAGGCTTCATACGAGTTTGGTTTTGAAGCCGATGATATTCCGTTAATGATTGAAGCCATACCGGTTTCAAGTGAATGTCTGGTTCTTGTGGTTACAAAAGTCGAAGATCCAGACGAACTCGATACGCGTTTTTCAAAGTTTACAGATGATTTATCTGAGGATTTTGACGAGGACGAGTTAGAGGAAGAAGATGAATTTTCTGAAGAAGAAGAGGTTGTTAACTGTTTTGGCAAGATTGACGATTTGACAGAAGATGCAGATGACAGCGAGGATGAATTTGTTCCTCTTCCAAAAAGTATTTCGGGCACAAAGAAGGGCGACAAGAAGACAACATCAGAGGAAAAAGAGATTACAACTAAGATTGTATTTTCTTTCAACAATTTGGAGGATGTAATTAAGGCATCTTCGATAGTTATAAGATATTTCAAAGGAGTAAGTAGTTTGTACAAGAATCCTGTTAATTCGATTTATTACTTATCAATTAACAAAACTATGAATTCCAAAGAGGATTTCAGTCGTGTGTGTGGAATCATGTCAGAGTACGGCAAGTTAGAGAGAACAACTTACAGCAGCCTGTACTATTATGATGAACACTATGATGTAATTTTGGATAAGGATGCAATTAGTACATTATCTGTATTGTAACTGTAATTATATTGAATATGGATAATATTTTAAACAGACGCGACAACTTGGTTAGTGCATATTAGAATGTTTGTTGAGAGACGAAACTTAAAGAAGACAATTTTTTAGCTCTGCATATATCATGCAGAGCTATTATTGTGCAAATTTAATTACTGAAGATATTCATTAAGCTTTGCTACAAGTTCATCAGCATCGATTCCATGAACCAGGCAAGCTTCCTCTAAAGATTCACCTCTTGCTGAAGGGCATCCGATACAATGCATACCAGAACCTACAAGAACTGC
The DNA here is from genome assembly GCA_024691145.1 of Lachnospiraceae bacterium. Lineage (GTDB taxonomy): Bacteria > Bacillota > Clostridia > Lachnospirales > Lachnospiraceae > JAILNW01. The sequence continues at coordinate 295 of JAILNW010000395.1, read as the reverse complement.
TATAAGTCCTTCATCCTTGTTAATAATGTCTTCGATAATCATGTCTTTTGTTATCATCTTAACCACATGCTGCAATTCCATAAATACTACCCTGGTATGGAATTACAACCTCTCCTTCCTATAAATTAATATAATTACATAAGTTTAACCTGTATTATTGTATATCTTTTTTCTGTCTAATAGCATTATATTACTAATGGTGTGGGATAGTCAAGTAGAATATTTTTTTATAACCAACTACAATTTATTTTTATTCTGTATAAACTCGTGTAATATTACTATATTTTTTATATTA
>JAILNW010000349.1 GCA_024691145.1 Lachnospiraceae bacterium | reverse complement strand
ATGTTCGCTTCCTCCAGAAACATATACCATTGGATCTCCAACAATTGAAGCTATAACTCCACCTACAACAGCTCTTGCATGTCTAGTATGATTAATATCTGAATCATCATGCATAATGTTTCTTCTTCCTCTAACAATACTTAATGGATCAGCTTCAGCCTTTGCCAATACCTGTACGAGTTCTTTTTTATCACTATGCTCAGTTCTTAAATATCCTATATCAGCTTTATCAAGTGCACACATTACAGCTTCTGCATCAATTGCATCCTTCATTACATCGTGTGACATGAAATATCGACTATTTCCATTTTTAGAATTACCAAAAAGAATAATTTCACACTCCATCAATTCCACACCTGCTGAAGTTGAAGCTACTTTGCTGTACAATGACCAATCTTTGCAAATTTTATCATCAGTAACACTTCCAGCTGGAATTTCTCCAAGTGCAAGTGCTATTCCTAATGCACATGCACCTCTTGAATATCCCATTGATTCATATGTATCCTCTGTTGCCACTGTTTTTCCCCTTGACATAGCATCTGCAACTCTTTGAGAAATAATAAGAGGACATTTAACCTGTACAAAATGCACATCCTTAGAATCTTCAATTCCTGCCTTGGCCATCAACTCTATAACTGTATCTCTTACAGCTTCAACCTGAGGCATTCTTCCTATTTCCTCAGGAAGAAATTCTCGGGTTCTTCCTGCACTTATAGCTAAAGATTTTTCCAACCCTTCATTTTCAACCTTTTCGTCATTATGACATATAATTGACAAATGTGGACTTAAAATACCTTCTGTTCCGCCTGACATTACATATACTATTTTTTCTGCTTCACCACCATCAAGATATTGTGAAAAAAAGTTTTTTAATGTATCAACAGAATATCCCCTAGTCCAATCATTTACACAACCATTTCCTTCTGTTTTTCCCAGAATCGCAATAACATCCCTTGGATCAATTACTTTTCTATCAATTAAATCCTTTAATCCACTTACATCATTAGGTGATGCTGTAGGAACAACATATACTGCATTCATATTATCAACCTCCTTAAAATTTATATAAAACAAAAAACGCAAACACAAAGAACACCATTCTAAAATGCGCCTTTGCATCTGCGTAATAAGCTTTATATCTAACCTATTATAAGAAAGATTATATATTTGTATGCTATCATATACACTATGATTCGTCTACATAATTATTTTATTTTTTTTGTAAAGTTTTTACAATCTATTTTTACATAATTGGTAGTAAACTTATTTAATAATTATTCATTATGTTAAATATAAGGAGTACCAATATTATGTCAGATAATAATATAACATCAGTTGCTGTATGTGGTCTTCACATGACTGGTTTTAATTTAAATTCTCAGTTAACTAATCTTGGTGCAACATATCAAAAAACCGTAAATAGTGCTCCTATATATAAATTATATGCGCTTCCAACATTTCCTGAAAAGCCTGGTATGGCAAGAGTTGAATCAAATGGTTCTTCAATTGAAGTGGAGGTTTGGAACCTCTCATATGATGCATTAGGAAAATTCTTAACTATGATTCCTTCTCCTCTTGGACTAGGAAAAATTAAATTGGAAGACGGTTCTGAAGTAACTGGATTCATTTGTGAACCTTATGTAATCAGCCATTCATATGATATCAGCATCTATGGCGGATGGAGAAATTACATAAAAAACAAGTAATTAATACTGTTTTATACAGTTTAGTTTAAATGCTTTTATATTTAAATCGCAGTTCTACAAACTAAACAAAAAAGCTACTTTGTAAAAGTAGCTTTTTTGTTTTTTAACTTATTTTATCTTTCTTCTCTAAAATATGGTATTCCAAGTCCTGCAGGAGGCTGATTTTCTTTTTTCTTCTTCATACTACTAACAACAAGAACAATTATAGTAACAACATAAGGTAACATTTTAAATAATTCTTGTGCTCTACCTGATATCGGCATATACGAATACAAAATATATAGTCCACCAAAAACAATTGAACCCCAAAAAGCTCTTATTGGTTTCCACAAAGCAAAAATAACTAATGCAACTGCCAACCAGCCTCTATCGCCAAACCCATTATTCTGCCATGTTCCTCCCATGTATTCCATAACAAAATACAATCCTCCTAATCCAGCAATTCCAGCTCCTAAAACAGAAGATACGTATTTATATTTTGTTACATTTATTCCTGCCGCATCTATAGCCGCTGGATTTTCTCCTGTTGCTCTAAGATTAAGTCCTATACTGGTCTTATTTAAAATCAATGAAACAACTATTGTAATTGCTATAGCTAAGTAAGTTAAAAAGCCATATGAAAAAAGCAAAGGTCCAAGCACTGGTATTTTTGATAATACTGGAATGGTTGTTTTAAATGCTTTTCCAGTTGAATATACTGTAATCTGACTTGCTGTTCCCGCTATTCTTGATAATGAACCACCCAAAAAATTTCCTACGCCAATTCCAAAAGTTGTAAGTGCTAAACCAGCAACATTTTGATTTGTTCTGAAAGATATTGTAAGAAGTGCATATATCAAACCTCCTAGCATGGAAAATACTAATGCCAATATTAATGCACACAACATTCCTGCTAATGAGTTTACATTTGCCGTTTTGTTCTCATATAAAAATGCGCCTGTAAGACCTCCTATTCCACCCAGATACATAATTCCAGGGATCCCCAGATTAAGATGTCCAGATTTTTCTGTAATAAGCTCTCCTATAGCTCCGAACAATAATGGCATTCCTTGAACTACTGGTGCCGAAAGGAAAGAAATTGATATTATTTTAGTTAATAATGTTATTATAAATTCCATTAATTAACCTCCTTTTTTCCAAATCTAAAAGCAAGCCTATAATTAACAAAGAAATCTCCTGCCAGGATAAAGAACAATATTATGCCCGTAATAACATCTGCTGCCGATTCATTAAGATTATAATCTGAAGCTACCTGTGAAGCTCCCTGATCCATAAATATAAGCAATATCGAAATCAATAACATAAATATAGGATTAAACTTTGCAAGCCATGTTACAATTATTGCTGTAAAACCTCTATTATCCGCCGTAGATGTCGTAATAGTATGACTTGAACCACTAACTATTAAAAAGCCCATAAAACCACACAATGCTCCAGAAAAGGCCATCGTTCTTATAATAACTTTTTTTACATCAATCCCAGCGTATTTTGCAGTATTTTCACTTTCTCCTACTACAGAAAGTTCAAATCCATGCTTAGTATACTTCACATAAACTGTTATCAGAATTGTGAGTGCCAAAACTATAAGTACATTAATAAAAAAATTATATTGTCCAAAAACATCTGCCATAAATGATGTAGATAACCATCCTGCTTTTGTGCCTCTATTAACCATACCAATAGTTCCACTTCCTTCAACTCTTTCCCAAACAATTGTAAAGAAAGATGTTAACTGCAAAGCTATATAATTTAACATTAAAGTAAATAAAGTTTCGTTTGTTTTAAATTTTGCTTTAAAAACAGCTGGTACTATACCCCAGATTAATCCTGCTACCATACTTGCCGCTGCCATTACAATTAAAAGTA
>JAILNW010000345.1 GCA_024691145.1 Lachnospiraceae bacterium | reverse complement strand
CTAATCCAATTTTAATTAATGATGAAAGATTTGCTCCAGCTGGAATATTAGCACCAGAATCAAAAGCTGATTTAGCATTTACCTGCCCATTTAATTGAATATGGAGGATTAGATACAATTGCGTCAAATGGTTCATCATTCCAATGAGCTGGATGAATTAATGTATCTCCTCTTTCGATACTAAAATTATTGTAATTAATGTTGTGTAAGAACATATTAATTCTAGCTAAGTTATAAGTTGTAAGATTTATTTCCTGACCAAAGAATCCCTCTCTTACATTCTCTTTTCCAAGTATCTTAGCAAATTTTAAAAGTAATCCGCCTGATCCACATGCTGGATCGTATACTTTATTAACAGAAGTTTTATCCATAATAACTATTCTTGCAAGTAATTCTCCAACTTCTTGAGGAGTAAAAAATTCTCCTCCTGATTTACCTGCTGATGAAGCATACATTGTCATCAAGAACTCATATGCATCCCCAAATAAATCAATGTTATTGTCTTCATAATCACCAAAGTTTAAATCTCCTATTGCATCTAATAATTTAACAAGTTTTTCGTTTCTTTCATCAACTGTGTTACCCAATTTATTATCAATAGTAAAATCATCAAATAAGCCTTTAACATCATCTTCTGATGCTGATCCTCTTGCTGATGACTCGATATTGTTAAATACATTTGAAATAACAACATTCAAATTTTCATTTTTATCTGCGCCTTTTTTGATATTACAAAATAATTCACTAGGTAAAATAAAGAAACCTTTTTCTTCAAGTATTTGTGATTTGCCTAATAAAGCTTCTTCATCAGATATATCTCTATATTTAAAATCTGTAATACCAGCTTTTCTTTGATTCTCATTAACATAGTTTTCAATATTTTCAGAAATAAATCTATAAAATAACAATCCTAATACGTATTGTTTAAAATCCCAACCATCAACTGAACCTCTTAATTCATTTGCTATTTTCCAAATAGTTTTATGAAGTTCTTCTCTTTCACGTTCTTTATTATTGTTCATATTTCTACCTCTCTAACCATCGATGTTATATATCAATAATTATAGCATATTTTCAACAAAAATTATTTGTTATTATACATAAAAATAGTGGTAATATTATAATACTTATTTGTTTGCAAACCATTATATATCAAAATAAAAAAAATTCTAGTATAAACACTAGAATTTCTTAGTCTTCTTTATCGTCTGTTAAAACAGGCATATATACTTTTTTCAATCTTATTGTATCTCTGAAATCCTCAGGCATGTCATCATAATATTTTAATAATAGATCAACGAATTCACTCCCATTTATTGACTTAATTCGAGATTGTCTTTCTAGATATTCTTTAGCATTCTTTTTAAAGTCAGATAAAGTTACAAACAATCCATAATCGCCATCATTAAGTGCACCTTTTAGTGATTGAACTGTTTCCTCTGTTATATCTCCGTCATTACTTTTTACTTGCACAACTATTCTAGGAGGTAATTCATCCCTATAAACAATTATATCCTTACCGTGATCTCCACCTTTAGGACTATTCTTAGTTCTATATCCCATGGCATTTAATAAGGAGCTAACAACATTTTCAAAATCATAACCTTTATAGTTTTTACTTATCTCTTTTATAATATAATCTTTCGTACTATCTTCGATTGCTTCTATAGATATTGATTCATCTTCTTGTTCAGTCGATTCCATAACCTTCTTACCAGTAATTATTGAAAGATGTTCATCTGTATATTTTTTAATTTTAAAAAAACTTAAGAATGACCCAAACTCATATTTCGCAGCTTGAGAATACTTATTTCTATCAACTTCTGTTAATATCCATTCAACTTTTCTCTTTTGAGGATATTCTCTTTCGCTAGAATCATAGTAATAATCACTTTTAATTATTCCTATATTTACTTTTCTATCAAATTTTGACGGGAAAATAACATAATCACCAATATTTGCTTCATTAACAAATCTAAACAATTGTCCTGCGGAATTAGATACACTCATTTTCTTATTTCCAGGGTATACGCTATTGTATCTATCATAGTAAGATTCTCTAGTATTATCAATACTTGACAAATCACCAATTTCTTTCCAACCAAGTGCAATATATCCCTCTTCTAACATTCTAAATTCTTCTTTATCATTATGAAATCCCCAAAATACTTTATTATCCATCATATATCACCCA
>JAILNW010000285.1 GCA_024691145.1 Lachnospiraceae bacterium | reverse complement strand
TATGAATAATAAAGGTTTTTCTTTAATCGAACTTATTATAGTTATTGCTATTATGGCGATACTTACTTCTGCACTTGCACCTCAGCTTATGAAATATATTGAAAGATCTAAAGCATCCACAGATATCAATAATGCTCAGTCTATTAAGACAAACATTAATACATGCCTTGCTGATGAATCAGCCCATCAGGATGTAATAACACACGGAATGGATCCGGCAAGCCCAGGGTATATTCAGTTTACAATAGATGGTGAAGCACCATCAGATTATACACTTATATCTGCAGGTGGAGGTTTTGATACAGAACTAAGAAGTACAATAACTACATGGCCTAAAACAAAGGCAGCATCTAATGATAAGTTTTATTGCAGAATTTACGTTAATAAAACAATAGGAACAATTGAGAAAGTAGAAGTTCAGACAACAGCATTTGAATAGAAAGGACACTATATGGTAGACATAATTATTGGCATATTTATATTCATGTATGGAATTGTAATTGGGAGCTTTTTAAACGTTTGTATATTAAGAATACCAGCTCATGAGAGTTTATCTAAAAAAAGGTCACATTGCATGAGCTGTGGTTATCAGCTAAAGTGGTACGATTTGTTTCCACTTTTCAGCTATCTTTTCCTTGGGGGTAAATGTAGAAAATGCGGAGCGCATATATCTAAGCAGTATCCGATAATAGAAGCAATAAACGGGGTGATGTATGTAATTATAGTGATGGTAAATGGTTATAACTACGAAAGTGTTATATATTGTTTGCTTTTTTCTGCGTTATTGACATTAAGCGTTATAGACTTTAGAACTTATGAGATTCCAATAGGAATTAATATATTTATACTTGTGCTTGGAGTAATAATGACTATTATAGATTACAAACACTGGTATGAACATATCATAGGTTTCTTTGCTATAAGCATTTTTATATACATAATATACTACGTATCAGATGGTAAGGCATTTGGCGGAGGAGACGTAAAACTTATGGCTGTTGCCGGACTTGTAGTAGGGTGGAAGATAGTTATATTATCATTTTTCATAGGATGTATAGTTGGTTCCATAATACATGTAATCAGAATGAGATTAAGTGATGAAGGCAGCATGTTAGCCATGGGACCATATCTTTCGATAGGATTAACAATAGGAATACTATTTGGAAATTCTATTCTTAACTGGTACTTATCGTATATTATGTAAATCTCATAAAATTTATAAGAAATAATAATAAAATAAGGATAAATGTCCGATATATTAATATAAGCATATTTGTAAAGTTTTTACAATTTTTAATAACATTATAAACAATTAACAAAAATACTAATGTATGGGAGATTAAGCAACACCTATCAGTACCATACTAGGGAGGACTACTATGGCAAGTAAAAGAGTATTGAGTATTGAACTTGGTATGCAGACATCAAGAATCTGCGAAATGGATTTCCGTAGCAAGAAACCTACAGTATATAAGGCCATCTCATTTGACACACCAGAAGGAGCTGTGGAAGATGGTTATATACGTAACAGAGAAATTTTATCTGTTGCAATCAAAGAGGCACTTGCAAAGAACGGCATTAAAACAAATGCCGCAGTGTTTGTTGTATCGTCAAGCAAAATAGCTAACAGAGAAGTAAATATGCCTGTTATCGCAGAAAATAAGATAAAAGGTTATATTGATACAAATGCAAAAGAATACTTCCCTGTAGATATTGATGAGTACATAATTACTCACAAATTGCTTGAGAAGGTTGATGGAGAAGAAAAGAGCTTAAGAGTACTTGTACTTGCAGCTCCTACAACACTTATTGAAAGTTACTATGATTTGGCTAAACTGGTTAACTTTGAAATAGTAGCTCTTGATTATGTAGGAAATGCATGTTATGAAACTGTTAAGAGACAGACAGGTGAAGGTGTTAACATTGTAGTTCAGTTAAATGAACAGAATACTTTGATTAATATCTTAGATGGAGAAACATTAGCACTTCAGAGAACTGTCCCATACGGTATGAATGCCATGATTGAAGCAGCTCTTAATTGTGGTGAATTTGACATTAGTGACAGAAATGATGCTATTGAAAAGTTATGTAATGAACCTCTTATTAATTCAAAATTAAATGAAAGTGTTATAGATGATGTAGCACTTAACTATATGGAAAATAATGATGACAGTTACGCTTTACAGTTAAAGCAGATGAAGGCAAAAGATGAGATAACAGAAACATTTAATTATCTTATTAGTAACGTTGTCAGAGTGCTTGACTACTATGCAGCCAAAAATCCTGAAAAGAAAGTATCAGCACTTCACTTATCTGGTATTGGTTCAAGAATTAAAGGTATTAGCCATTTATTCAAGAATGAGATATTCATGGATATTGATAAGTTTGAGAACCTCTTAGGCATAGTGTTTGATAGAGGATGTATGGTTCAGGACTTTGTAAAAAGTGATTATGCAGTTGCAATCGGTGCAGCAATTGATCCTGTAGACTTTATTCCGAAGGAACATCTTGTTGTTGCAAAGAAAAAGAATCTGTTAAAGACAGCAGGTGTAGCATTTGTAGGATGTGTAGCGGTAGCAGCATTACTTATAGTTATACCATTTATCCAGAATACAGCAGCTAAAGCAAAGAAGAGCAGACTAGAAAAGCAGATTGCTGCAATGGCTGATGTAGAAGCAAAGATAGCTGAATGTAATACAGCAAAGCAGAATAGAACTAATGCGGAAGCAGCGTATGTAGGTTCTTTAAATATAAACTACTTATTTAACAATCTTATCGCAGAGATTGAAGCAGCACTTCCGCCAAGAGTATCAGTTAACAGTATATCAGTTAATGGTAATGGTGTTACTCTTAATCTTGGTGGTGCAACACTTGAGGAAGTCGGTGAAACAATTGTTCAGCTTAAGAACTGTGCATTGATTGATACTGTTAATATTGGATCAATATCAACAACAATGGATGATGCAGGTATAAGCAAGTGTTCATTCTCACTTAGCTGTACAGTTCCAGCTATTGAATATAACAAGCTTCTTAATGCTGATGTTACTGAATCATTTATACAAAGTTTGATTCATGGCGAAGAAGTTGTTACTGAAGAAACAGCAGAAACACCTGCTGAAGAAACACCAGCAGAATAAGAAGGAGGCTAAAGGATATGTTAAAGAATTTAAAACCATCAGAAGTACAGCTAATAGCAGTTATCATAGGATTAGCCTTAATATATTGTTCATTTACATTTGGATTTAAGAAAATAAGTGCAAAGACAGATGTACTTAAACAGGAAAATGCAACACTTCAGTCAAGAAAAGATGAACTGGAGCAGAAAAGAGCGCATATAGCTGAATATGAAGCACAGGCAGAAGAAGACGCTTTGCAGGGAAGAAAAATTCTTGATACAATGCCTGAGAAGATAACAATGGAACGTTCAATAAGATATACACTTGATATAATGGAAAAATGTTCTATAAATGTAAGCAGTATATCAATAGGTGGAACTAATGCAGCATATACATTTACAAATGTGGATGGTTCAACAGAAAATACACCTGTTGTTTCGGCAACGAATGTAACTTGCAATTATTCAGGTTCATACAATGCCATTAAAGAGGCTGTTAAAGAACTTAATACAGGAGATACAAGAGTTCGTATAGATGACATAAGTGCTTCTTATGATACATCAACAGGCTCTCTTTCAGGAACAGCAACTTTATCTGTATTTACAGTATCAGGCGGTGTGGGACGTGCTTATGAGGTGCCAGACTTTGATGTAAATGTTGGTAAAGACAACATATTTGGTTCAGTTACGGACAATGCTCAATTAACTCAATAATAAATATCCCATAGTGAACGGTTGGAAACAATGGTTCACTATGGGTGTATAATTGGAGGTCTTGCTATGTATAAGAAAAAAAGAAAAAAATTAAATAATAGTGGATTTTCAATCATTGAAGTAATGGTTGCAATGACAATCATGGTGATTGTATCTGTTCCTCTATTAAATTCTATTAGCAATGCAGCTAAAGTTAATAGAAGAGCCAAAGAGCGTCAAAGAGCAACTTTAATTGCACAAAATGTAGTTGAAGGATTAAAATCATATGATCTGGAGTATATAAGAAGACAGTTTAATGATCCGACAGTTTCATTCCAGGTGTTACAAGGATATGATATGCAGAATTATAAGGAATTACAGAGCTCTACAGATGGAGACGGTAATCCTGTATTACTGGAACTTCCTACGGATGGTACTAAAAAAGAAACTATGTATGGAATATATGGTGTTGAAGATGGTGCCAATAAGTATGATGTTCTTATTAAATTGAATGCCTCATCTTTTGGTAGTGGTTCAAGGGATCCAAAAGGTGTTATTAATATAGCTTCTACGGATACAAGTGTTATTGACAGTACTGGTCTTACATATCCTGAAGAACTTGCTGGAGCATTGCAGAAGTCATATAGTGACAAAGCTGTAGAAGAACTTGTAAAAGCTTATTCAAATATTTATAGCGAAAGTCAGATTAGAGCCAATATGAGTTTAAAAGTTACAGTTACTGTTAAGCCAACTGCAGGTACTGTATTTGAAGTAAGTGGGGAAGCTGATTATGTTGTTAATGGATTTTCTTTAGGAGCATCAGAAAGCAAGAATTATTCATTTAAGAGTCTTGGACTTAAGAAGTTTGCTAGTTCCAACAATATATATGTGTTATTTACACCTGTAAGTGATGCTGATGAGATTATGCTTGATTACAGGTTAGATGACCCTGGAGTTAAAACGAATCTTGTTATCGTTACTCCTACAACTTATTCTGGGGGTTTTGATTTAAACTACACAGCAGATACAATTTCTAATTTTAAAGACAGAATTAATTTTTATACAAGTGCTGATTCATCAGTATTCCATAACAAGGGTATGTATTTTGATACTACATCATATGGTGGAGCAGTTGATGATACAGATGCAAGTATAGCACCAAATGATAATAACATTTATTCATTTGACATTTCAGTAGAAGTATTTCCATATGCAGCAACTTTAGGCGATAAGTTTAAAAATGATGTAGTCACAACAATGGAAGCTTCTAAGTTCGAATAAATCTTTCGTAAAGGAGGGATTGTATGTTTAAGAAGAAAAAAAGAAATGACAAAGGTTCAACACTTATAATGGTTATTGTATCACTTGGTTTTATTGGTATAATGGTTTCACTTATACTTATTATTTCAAGTAATAACATTTATACAAAGTTAGTTGATAAAAAGTCAAAAAACAACTTTTATTCTGTAGAAAATGTTCTTGACCAGGTTGAAAAAGGTATTCAGTCATCTATGTCAAGACACATGGTTAAGGCTTATTATAAGGTTCTTTCGGAGTATAATAATCAGGAAGCTTCTACATACAGTGAAAAGTTTAAAAAACTTACAATGGAGGGTATTCCTGGAGATACAACAGCTAAAGGTTTTAAGCAGGAAATGTGTGATGGTGAAAGTTATGTAAAGGTTTCAAGTATTACTGCTTATCTTGATGATGAATTAAAGGCTCTTGTTGGCAGTACAGATACAGCAAACTGTCT
>JAILNW010000256.1 GCA_024691145.1 Lachnospiraceae bacterium | reverse complement strand
ACCAGGGTGCAGCAGGGGCCATTAATAATGCATTAAAGGTGTGCCAGGGTGAATTTATTGTACTATACGATGTTGATGATTTTCTTTATCCTCACTCATACAGTACTATGGTGAATTATCTTAAGGATCATCCTGAATGTGGCATGGTCCAGTGTAATGGATATTTCGTAACACCATCTAATCTTAATGATACAAGCAGATTATTTGTAAAGGACGAAGGGGCACATAGCAAAAACTATTTTGAAGACTATCTTTTCGGAAAAACACATAACTGGCCTTCATCATATATGCTAAGGGCAGAGAATCTTTTTGACACACTTATTGATAAAGATATATACGTTTCACCATACGGACAGAACCTTCAGGTTATACTTCCTGTTGCTTACAAGTACAAAGTTGGTTATATTCCTGAACCACTTATGAGATATCTTGTACGTGATAACTCCGTTTCACATCCTAAGGATTTTAATACTATGGTTAAGCTTTTTTCAGGATTTGAAGAGAATAAAGTTGAAACACTTAAGCGTATAGTTGATATGTCTGAGAATTCAAAGCAGAAGTATATTACAGATGCTATGGTTGAAAGCTATATTATGAGACTTGTGTACGCTTTTCAGAAACTTGAGAAAAAGTATTATATAACAGAATATAAGAAATACAAAAAGATTGCAAAACCTGCATTTAGTTTCAAGGTAAAGAATTTTCTTTTCCATGTTCCATTTATGACTTCTATATTAAAGGCTATAAAAAAATAATTATTATATAGAAAATCCACAAGCCATAATGACTTGTGGATTCTTTTTTATTCTATGAAGCCAATTCCAACTTCACTTAACTTTTCAATCATTTCTTTTTTCTTTTTCTTTGTAACATTACCATACTTAGTATATGAAAAATCATACTTAACGCTACTATCCATAATAGCCTTATTCTTCTCAGTAAATGAATCAATAGTTCTTATAACCTTTGCAGGAGAGCCTGCAACTACACAATTATCTGGAACGTCCCTGCTTACAATACTTCCTGCTGCCACTACTACATTATCTCCAATAGTTACATTAGGAAGAATAACTGAGTTTGTACCAACAAAAACATTATTGCCAATCTTTACAAGACCTATTCTTGTATATCCTAACTGATTCTTTGTACTGCCATCATGGCTTAATACCTGAACATTAGGTGCAAGTGTTACATGATCACCTATTGTTACTAACCATGGAAATGAAGGATCAACTGAACTTCCCTTCTCAAGCTGAAAACTCTTCCCCACAACAAGTCCTGCTTTTTTCCACTTTTTGATTTTCATGTTTGTTACAAATTTTCTAAACCCCATAACCTTATCTCCTTACTTTAATTTTTCTTTAAATACTTTATAAAGAAGTTCGTTTCTGTCCCCTTGTTTTACGTACATATCATTCATATAGAAACCAAAGTTCTGATCATGATAGTCATGATATGAAAAACCTATGTCATACTTTTTACAAATATCAAGCATATCAGCTACCCACTCATCGCCTTTATGTTCTTTATCTATAGTATATGTAGTTGTTCCAAGCTCACCTAAAAATACTGGTACATTATACTTCTCACCAAAATTAATAAACTGAAGCATATCTCTTTCAAGATATTCCTTATCAAATGTATAAAGTTTTGAAGTATAAGCTCCCTGTATACCTATTGCAAATCCACAATTAGTTGAAGGTGCATTAACGAACTTATAGTCCGCTTTTACAACATAATATGAATCAGTATCAATCTTTATATTTCTATAAAAACTATTCTGTTCAAGCAACTTATAGTAACCCTTTACACCACCTATACCAACACATGCATTATTGCTTGACTTTCCGGCAGCAAAAGCCCATTTTCCACCGCCAGTACCCATATCCCATGCATTAAGCGAAGGATACTTTGTAAAGTCCTGTGTATAAATTGTACCTGTCTTGTTTCCCTTGGCATCATACTTTTCTATAACAATATTATCAACGTATAACTGGCCATTATTACCAAGACCAGCCACATAAAGCTGCCAATATCCAAAGTTTACATTCTTATTAGTAAACTTAATTGGACCACTGTTATAAGAATGCCATCCAGAAGATACATTACTATAAGCCAATTTATTATACTTAAATTCTATATCTTTTCTGTCATCCATTAATAAAACTTTGTTAGTATCATTATAAGTAATTTCCCTGTTATATGACAACCATGATAATCCATAGTGTGTAAAATCTATAGGTGTATAATAATGGAATTCGTATACTGTATTAGAATCATTAACAAGCTTCATAGACTGTTCTGTTGTCCATGGATATGTTGCATTATAGTTCTTAACAACACCATATGGTCTCTCAACAAACAATATATGATTATTATCAACCGCTCTGATCTTGCTAATAGTACTATTAATAACATAATAATACATGTTAAGTTCTGTACTTCCATCATTAGAATACTTTGACATATAAGGCTCATTAAGCAAGCCATAACCTATAACATTATCATTATTGGCATATCTCTTGGCCAAAGTAACCCATAACTGCTGGTATCTTCTTACATTAGACTCATTCCAGAGATTTGCTGAACTGGCCGATAAAAAACCACCCTGTGGAACATGCATATTAAACATAATCTTTATGCCATATTTTGATGCCCACTCAACGTTCTGATCAAGCCATGCAAAGCCCTCTTCCTTGTATGTATAAGGTTTTGCATCATCTTCAAACAATCTGTAATTAAGATAATACTTAACTGTATTAAATCCTAACTCTGCAAGTTCCTTATAACTATTCTCATCATTGTAAGTATACACCGGTTTGCTTGGATTAGCCCAGACATTATTACCAAATCCCATAGCTTTAATTACGAATTCAGTACCATACTGGTCATATAACTTTGTACCTCTTACTTTAATAAAATTAGTTGAAGACTTAAGACTGTAACTTGAAGCAACACTCATGCCTATCTCAACAGGTTCAGTATCAGTTATAACAACTTGTCTCTTGCTTAATAAAGGAGATTCTGTATTAGTCTTTTCTGTTTTAACTTCTGAAATCTCTGCTACAGTTTCATCCTCTTCAGCCTCAGCAATTACGTCAGAATCCGCTGAATCAATTTTCTCTTCCACAAGTTCAGTAATCTCAGAATCATCTTCTGAATCTTCAACTGACTCTGTTTCAATGTTCTCAGTATCATCATTATTAATAAATTCTTCAAATACTTTGACATCTTCGTTTTCTTCAGATGCTTCCAAATCAGCATCCTCATCCTCAAGTTCAATCTCTATATTCTGTCTGCAAGCATCGTATGTCTTTGAATAAACAACTTCATACTCATATGCTTCCTTTTCCCTTGTTGTCGAATTATGCGTGCAAATAGTATGTCCTGCAAGCATTATTAATATCACTACAGATACCACAATACCCACCTTAAGCTTAGTCACCCTATTACTCTTCATGCAATTAATTCTGTTAAAAATCTTCATCTGTAAATAACGCTCCTTGTCTTTAAACTTAGACATTCGCGAAATCCTTATTATCATAATCCTCATGATAATCTAAGTAATCGCAGCATTGATTAAAGAAACATTATTTAATTATCTACTGTGCATACGCCACGAGCGACTGCAGCTTATGTTTTATTACTTATGTTCACAAATGTCCTGCATTGTTACATGAAACATCTGCAATAATACTTATATCAAAGCCACGTTCGAACATAAATTGCATAAAAAGTAACTGTTTCATAATTTTAAACAAGAAACTTTAAATATCTGAAAATAATACATAATCAGCATTAATAACATTACGATACACTTTACCGTAATCAGCATATCATAATTACATAAGGCATAAAAATGTACTATAGTAAGACTACACTAACACTTTATGTACCACTAAAACACAAGATTCTTACAAATTGCTTATCGCTAATTCTTGTAAGTCCCCTATAAAAACTTACCCATTTTAACAATACCCATATAACAACATTAAAAATTATAGCACATGAAATGAATATTGTAAAGTTTTACTTACTATGTAAGTTTTTATTCTTTATAATACAACTTTTTCTTGTGTTATTTTAACTTTGCTTTAAAAATCTTTTCCAAATCTGTATTCTTATTAGAATAAGCCACATACATATTACTTCTATAGAATCCAAAATTCTCATTGTGATAATCATGATATGAGAAACCTATTCCATATTCATTAATAAGATCAAGCATATCTGTAATCCAGCCAGTTCCATTATCTGTAGGGTTCATAACATAAGATGTTGTACTTACTTCTCCCATATATAAAGGAACATTATTGCTTTTTCCCCAGTTAATAAAATCAACCAGTTTGCTTCTAAGATAGTCCTTGTTAAGTCCATATACAGAATCTGAATATGCTGACTGAACGCCTATATTAAACTTTGCTGTAGAACTTGATGTTTTAACTTTATATCTTGCTGATATTTTGTAAAATTCACCCTTCTTCAATGCAAAGTTACGATATGTACTATTTAAAGGATACATAATATACTTCTGCCCAACTCCGGATATAGCCATACACTGCTGTGTTGCATCATATGACCACTTTCCTCCTCCAGTATTCTGATCCCATCCTGTACATGCAACTGTAGAATCAAATGTATATTTATTCACAGTTTTAATCTTATTACCACTCTGATCAACCTTATCAACAGTTATATCGTCAATGTATAAAACTCCATCACTTCCAAGTTCATTGGCATTAATAGCCCAGTAACCATAATTCATATCTGAGCCTGTTATGCTTATAACTCCACTTTCATAAGTTTTCCAGTCTGAATCAGCTGATGAAACACTCTTGTCACCATTAGTGTAACATGTTTTCTTCTTTCCTTCTGAATTAACAAATAATACATTAGGATCATTATATGTAATCTTTGCTGAAAATGAATGCCATGATAATCCCTGATATGTAAAATCTATAGGATAATAATAATGGAATTCATATACAGTATTAGTATCATTAATAATTCTGTAGGAATCAGTTGTTCCCCATGGATAAACTGAATAACTGCTGTTAATTACAGTTCCATATGGTCTTTCCACAAAAAACATATGATTGCTATCAACTGCTCTTATAGTCTTCACCAGCTTATTGATATAATTATAATAAGTGTCTAATTCTTTCTTTCCATCATCAGATGTTTTTGGAAGATAAGGCTCATTAAGAAGACCATATCCAAGCACGTTCTCATTATTAGCATATCTCTTTGCTATAGCTTCCCATAGTTTGAGACATCTGTCCATATTAGACTCATTCCAGAGATTAGCTGAATCTCCATCCATAAATCCACCCTGTGGCACATGCATATTAAGAACAAGCTTGATACCATACTTTCCAGCCCATTCTATATTCTTATCAAGCCAGGCAAATCCTTCATCTTTGTAAGTATAAGGTTTATCATCATCTTCAAATAATCTGTAATTGAGATAATATCTTACAGAGTTAAAACCATATGATGCAAGTTCCTTATAACTGTTCTCATCATTATATGTATATACTGGTTTCTTAGGATTAGCCCATACATCATTACCAAATCCCATTCCTTTTATCTGATAATTATTGCCATTGGCATCTAAGAGTTTTCTTCCACTTACATGTACAAACTTGCTGCCTGACTTCTTTGCACCAGAAGATGCGGCAGAATCTTTCTCAGTACCCTGTGTAGCAGCTGTAGATGAGTTATCATTAGCGTCTTCTGCATCTTTCTGTTCCTCTTCTGTAACTTCCTCTTCTTCTGTCTCTTCCTCTTCAGGTTCAGCTGTTTCCTCTGCTTCTTCATCCTCTACTACTTCTTCTTCACCATTATTATTATCACCCTTCATAACTGACTTTGCCATTCTCTTATCACTACCATCACCAGTACTGTTATTCTTACCAGTAATAATCTTCCATGTAAGAAAACCACCTAATAATGCAATAATAAGTACAAGTACTGCTGTAACAATTACAAATGTTTTCTTTTTAACCTGAGGTTCTTCAATTACCTGCTGTAATTCTTCTGGATTAACAGTTATCATATTACCCTGTTCGTCATATGTATAAGTGCCTTCTGCATAGGGCATGCCACCATCTATAGGCATTCCTTCTGCATAGGGCATACCATTATTAACAGGCATACCTTCAACATACGGCATAACATCATTAACAGGCATGCCGTCGTTAAACTGCATACCATCGTTCATAGGCATTCCTTCAACATATTGCTGTGAAAAATCCTGAGACTGCATAAACTGCTGCTGATTATCAAACTGATTCTGACCGTCAAATCCCCTGCTTTCCTCAAAAGCCATATAACCACCTAACTTTCTATTAAACTATTAAACTAATTAAGATACCCAATTCCTGAATTATAGAAAATTAAACTTCCATACTATATAATACCAAGAAATTGCGAAAAATTCAAGTATTTAGAAAAATTTCTAAATAGCTATTGACTAATTCAGATTTAAGTTTATAATAGTATTTAGAAATATTTCTAAATAGATTTAAGGCGGTGGTTTTTTGGGATTTGCTGAAACATTTAAAGCTCTCTCAGATCCGGTAAGACGTGATATCCTTACATTACTTAAGAATGGACGTATGTCTGCCGGTGAGATAGGTTCAAACTTTGATATGACAGGAGCAACAATATCATATCATTTAAGCATTTTAAAAAAAGCGGACCTTATTCGTGAAACAAAAGTAAAAAATTATATTTATTATGAGCTTAATACATCAGTTGTTGAAGAGCTGATGCACTGGCTGTCTGAATTGAAAGGGTGATTTTTATGAAAAAGGAAAGGAAACTAATATTTATTACTTCATTAATGGCTTTTTTGCCTACAATTATAGGATTAATTCTTTACAAAAAACTTCCTGATAAGATGCCAAGTCACTGGGACTTTGAAGGAAATATTGACGGATATACAGATAAACTTGGTTTTATCATTTTCTTAGGAACATTTTTACTTATTATGCATCTTTTATGTGTATTTATTACATCACTTGATAAAAAGAATGAGAATCAAAGCAGAAAGATTCTTAAACTGGTGCTTTGGATAATACCTGCCGTATCAGTTATGTTGTCCGCTCTTATATATCCTACAGCATTAGGTGCTAAGATAAATGCATCGAGACTGCTTTTTAGTTTTTTAGGTTTTATATTTGTTGTAATTGGTAATTATCTTCCAAAAGTAACACAAAATAAATACATTGGTATTAAAATTCCTACTACACTTAAAAGTGAAGAAAACTGGAATAAAACCCACAGAATGGCTGGACCTTTATGGATAGCTGGTGGTTTTATGCTTATACTTCTTGCATTTATAAAAACTAATGAAATAACAAATATTATTATATTCGTTTCTGTTATTACACTTTGTACAATTATTCCTGTCGTTTACTCAATTATAATT
>JAILNW010000213.1 GCA_024691145.1 Lachnospiraceae bacterium | reverse complement strand
TAATATACGAAATAAGTATGTAACAGAAAAAGAGGTTTTAGATTGTTTTGGGGAGGATTTTTTATATGAAACATAAGATATTTCATGGCTTGCGTTGGGTCATAATGACTTTAAGTTTATTATTTCTGGCATTTGGAATTAGATTAACTGGTAAGTGGCTTCACACTACGGATCTTCCAGTGTTTTCATGTCCGTTTAATACGGATCAGGTTATACATAGCTATTGCTATTATCTATCACATCTTAATAAATTAGTAGAATATCATTCAGTAAAATATGCAATAACATATATTATTATATTTATAATACTTGCCATAGTATTTGGAAGGGTATTTTGTGGATTTATATGTCCTATGGGATATCTTCAGGATATTGTATGGAAAATAAGAGATATATTGCATATAGAAGGCTTTAGCAGAAAAGAAAAATTTGTTGAATCCATAAAAACAGCAAGATATCTTGTATTATTTGTTTTTCTTTCCATAACATTCTTTGGATTTGATTTTTGTTCAATATGTCCTGCATCAATAACAACCCAGTCAATAGCAGGATTTAAACAGGTTATAAATGTAGGATTTATATTTGGAATAATCCTGATGATTTTAGGGTTTTTTATGAGAAGATTCTGGTGTAATATTTGCCCTTTAGGATATCTTGTGGGTTTATTTTATAAGATTTCACTTTTTAGAATAAAAAAAGACTGTACAGCATGTACAAAATGCAGAGCCTGCTATGAGGCATGTCCAATGAAAATTAAAGAAATTTATACAGATGATGATAAGGATGTTACTAAAACAGAATGTATATTTTGTGGAGAATGTATTAAAAAATGTCCGGAAGATAAGGCACTTTCAATATCAATAGGAAACATAAAAATTTATACTTCATCAAGAAAAGATTTTGAAGAGTATCATAAATAAAGCATTCGGAGGTAGAATATATGGGAACAAAAGATGAGGGGAATAATGAAAGAGAATTATTAATTCACAAAAGACAGCAGGAGAGATATCTTAATAAATCAAGACAAATATCAGCTAAATATCTTAATAAGCTTGATGAGTTGCCAGGAATACCCACAAATCTGAGCTATTTTAAATCTATTTTATATAAAATATTTGTAGAAAATGAAATTGTATCCTATAAGGAAAATGAAATATATGTAGGAATATTCTGTGTATTAATGCCAATGGAACTTATTTATGCATGTGGTGCAAGGCCTGTAAAACTTTGCAGCGGGGATTATGTTGGATTTCAATTCGGTGATGACGTTGTGCCAAGAGATGCCTGTCCTTTAGTAAAGGCTGTTGTGGGTAATAATTACATTGGAAATAATAATACATATAATGCCTGTTCCATGTACATTGTACCTGTTACCTGTGACTGTAAGAAGAAAATGGCAGCAATAATAAGTGAATATAAAGAGACATACATATTACATGTGCCAATAAATAAGAAAAATGATGAAACTATGGACTTGTATGTAAAAAGCCTTCATGAAATAGTTCATACAATTGAACAAAAAACAGGAGAAAAAATTACATATAAAAAATTAAAAAAGAGTGTGCAAATGTACAGGGAGACCCAAAGAGAAATAAGAAGATTTATTGAACTAAAGAGGAGTTTAAAACCACTCATAAGAGGAAGCCACGCAATGGCAGTTATAAATTCAATTGCATATGATGATATTGCCCGTTATACAAAACAGCTTGCCATATTAAACAAGGAATTAGAAACAAGACGTGACAATGGAGATTATTTAACTAATAAGAAATTACCAAGGATACTTGTAACTGGTTCTCCAATTACATTTCCAAATTTAAAAATACCTTTGCTTATAGAAGAAATGGGAGGTCTTGTGGTGGCAGATGAAACCTGCATAGGAGACAGAGGTTTTACAGACCCTGTATCTGTTGCAGAGGAAAGCCTGGAGGGATATTTCAGGGCAATAGCCAACAGATATGTATCTGCCTGCAGCTGTCCGGTATTTTCAGATAATGAACAAAGAATACATAAGATAAAACAGATGATTATAGACCAGAAGGTTGAAGGAATTATTTATCACGTATTAAGAGGGTGTCTTGTTTATGATTATGAATACCAGATACTTGAACAGGTTTTTGGAGCCATGGAAATTCCTATTATAAGACTTGAAAGCGATTATAATGAGGAAGATATTGAGCAGTTAAGAATAAGGATTGAAGCATTTATTGAAATGATAAAGTTCAAAAAGTAGAAAAAGAGGAGGAAGTAGTTATGGATAATTATTTTGTAGGAATTGATGGTGGGTCAACCTATATAAAGGCCGCCATGATAAAGGATGACCAGGTTGTTATGACACATCTGACAAACACTGGAATAGATAATTCCAATTCGGCAAAAAGGCTTTTAAATGAAATGATACAGAAAAGCGGAATATCAAGAACAGACATAAAGTACATAATGGCAACAGGCTACAGCAGAAAGATTATTGATATAGCTGATGATGATGTATCGGAGATAACAGCACATGCATATGGAGCCAAGATAACAGCACCAAGGGATTTCAGACCAGGAATGATTATTGATATAGGAGGTCAGGACAGCAAAATCATTTATCTTGACAGTACATATGGAGTAAAAAACTTTTCTATGAACGATAAGTGTGCTGCAGGAACAGGAAAATTCATGGAGGTAATAGCACAGATCTTAGAAACAACCATTGACCAGGTTGGACCGCTATCCTTGGAAAGCAAGGCACCATGCGATATTAACAGTATGTGTGTTGTGTTTGCGCAATCGGAGGTTATATCATTAATAGCAAGAAAGTTTGACAGAAGGGATATATTAGCCGGAATGCATATATCCATGGCAAGACGTATTATAAAAATGATAAGGAAAAATGAAAAAAGCGGAGATATTATGATGAGTGGAGGAGGAGCACTTAATATAGGACTTCATCAGGCCTTTGAAAGCGAACTTATGAGGGATGTATATGTTGCAAGCCATCCACAATACAATGGTGCTATCGGAGCAGCACGTCTGGCAGGTGAGAGATATCAATGTATGGTGATGTAACAGTATTTTCAGCAGTAATATTAAGTACAATATTAATGGGACTTTCCTGTGGTACAGGCTGCAGTCCTGCAATAGGGGCACTGCTAAGCAGTTATGTACTTAATCTGGATGGCAATACAAAAAAGTCTGTAAAAACCTTTATATTATTTTTTGTTGGGAAAATGATTGCAATACTTTTAGTTTGTATTATATCTTCTTTAATTGGAACAATGTTTGTAGAAGAAAAAGGATACTTTGGAAAGTACAAAACAGATATATTAATGCCTGTATTTCTGATAATAAATGGTATTTATATGATGATTAAAATATATAAAGAATATAAAAATAAGGGCTGTAATTCATGTAAGAAAAATTGCAGCAATAATGAAAAATATTATTCTGTATCACCATTTGCAGGTGGCTTTTTATATGGTTTAACACCTTGTATGCCACTTATTATAATATCAGGTTATGCAATAAATCTGTCCCTGATTAAAGGGATTATACTTGGAATGATATTTAGCATTGCAAGTGCATTTTCACCTATAATAATAATACTTGTAATTATGAAACTTCTGGCGGTAAATATGATTAAAGATACACCTTACTGTTACAAAATAGTAAGGATAATGATTAGTATATTTCTCGTAATAATTGGCACGAAACTATTGATTTAAGGAGGAATGTTATGGAGGAGAAATTTGAACATGATGAATATTATGAAGAATGGAATACAACTATTAATACATTGTATCAGCAGAATGGAAGATATTTAAGTATAAGATATTTTCTTGATTTACGATATGAGTTTATGCAGAATTATTTATATTCTGCACCTAAAATAATTGTTCTTGGGCTTAATATTCCGGAACAGCTAATGTATGCTTTATCTGACGAAACAGTATATGTGCTTGGAGGAAGTCTTTATGCAGCCAACCTGTCAGAGCAGATGGTACCAAGGGATACAGATTCCTGCATAAAATCAGTTCTGGGTATTTTAAAAAGCGGAATATTTAAAGTTGATAAAGAAACAATTGTAATAGTTCCTATTACCTGCGACAGCATGAGGAAAATACCTGCTTTACTTAAGGATAATATGAGGGTAATAACTATTGAAGTGCCTAGTACACAGTATGATAAAAAGCTTGAAGACTTCTGGATTGATGAAATAAGAGATATGGTTTATAAAATAAAAAATGTGTTGAATATTAAAAACTCAAAAGACAGGATATTTAGCCAGATTGAGCAATCTAAAAGAGCCTATAAAGCATTTACAGATCTTGATACATATTTAATGAATGATAATGAAGGAATAAATGGTGCAATGAAAATGTTTATTGCCCAGTCTTATTTTTGGACAAGTGATAAATATACCTGGACGGAAAATGTATACGGATTAATTAATGAAATGAGTATCCAGAGAAAATATTATTATGAAGAGTACCGTCCGAGAGTTTTAATGATTGGTTCCCCAATATATGCACCAAATTATAAAATACCATTTTTACTTGAAGAACTTGGACTTGACTTAAAACAATGTATACATCCTTTATCAGTAAGTTTATTTGAAAATAATAATCAGGGAATAGCAGTAACAACGGCAGGAGCCATCAAAAATGTAGCAAGAGAAAGTTTTTTCAAGGATTTGTCCCCTGCATATGTGCAAAATGATGTGCTTTCAGCATACATAAGATATTATATAGAAAATTATCATTTTGACGGAGTTGTTTATCATATTTTAAAAGGACAGATAGAGTATGATTTTGAACTTCGAAGATTTGAAGAATACTTTGAAGAATATAATATACCAGTGTTCAGACTGGAGACAGACTATAACTATCAGGATGTGGAACAGTTAAGAATTCGTCTGGAGGCATTTAGTGAAATGCTTCAGCACAGATATAAGGTTTTACGACAGGGGGCATAGGGATTATGAAAAATAATAATGCAGTCATATTCCTTATTGCAATAATATTAGCTGCTGGAGTATTTTTATCACCTAAACTTAATTACATGATTGTAGAGGACAGCATGGAGAACAGAGAGCTAAAAAAAGAAACTGTTATAAATCCAGAGATAGAATATCAGTATTTGTACTTTACATTTAATGATGAAAATTTAGTTTTAAATTACAGAGATGACTTTAGCGGATTATTTAATGAGATTTATTATCTTGATACTGATGGAAAAGTAAATAAAAGTGAAATTGATAGTTTCAGGTTTAATAATAATATGAGTGGAACCTTTGTTACAATAGGGAAAAAGAATAATGAGGATAAAAACATTACAGTATGCGCCAAGGCGGATACAAATGAAACACAAGGATTTTCAATGTTTAGCAATGTTTGTGGAAATAAAGAAATTCCTTTAGAATTAGTAAGAAGTGGAGAAAATAACTTTATTTTATTGAGAAATGGAGTGCCTTTTACAGGCAATATAGATATTTATGGTAAATATATAAATCACGAGAATAAAAATATAGAAGAGGGGGAGATTGATTTTATTGATGTTCGTGACCAGAGAAATGGATTCTGTGTAACTGTAGCAGATTCAAATGAAACAGTAATTGCAACATATATAGCGGAACATCATATGTTATTTAACAGACAGCATAAAGAAGCCATGACTACAATGTGGGTATTTATAATAAGTGTGGCCTTAGGAATAGCGTCAGTTGTTATTCTTAGAAGAATTTTTAATATATGCAAAAAAAAACTATGATTTTTACATTTGATGTGATACAATAGTTTTGAGTAATAAATTTATGCAAAATGCAATATTAAGAAGAAGTGAGGAGAGTTAAGAGTGATACGTATATTTTCAGTAAGTAATCAGCCAGAATTAAAAACTGCAATTATGGATTATGTCGTTAAGTCATGGAAGGAGATTGCAGAATTCTTTTTTGAACAACTTGAACAGTCTATGCTTCCTGAGGAAGATATACAGGATACTTTTGTAATGGTAGATGATGACAGGATAGTCGGCTTTTATCAGTTTTTGAGAAATGAGCCTATTCGTAATTTAGAGTCCACTCCTTGGATTAGCAGTATCTTCATAGATGAAGATTACAGAGGTAGCAGATTATCTGAATTATTTCTTATACATGGAAGAATAAGAGCTGGAAAGTTAGGATTCAGAGAAGTATTTATAAGTACAGACCAGATTAATCTTTTTGAAAAGTTTGGATTTACAGAGATTGGTCTTGATATTGATAAGTGGGGCTTCCCTACAAAGATTTATGTTGCCAATGCATTACAGATGTAATATTAGACATATAAAGCTGTCAGAAGATTCTGGCAGCTTTGCTATATACTATAATTAATCAATAAGAAGAGGAATAACATCATTCAATGTGTTATATACCCTGTAGGCATTTCCCTTTGTAAAGTCATCTGGCATAACGATATCTGGTATACAGATAACCTTTATTCCTGCAGCTATACCTGCTCGTACTCCGTTCATGGAATCTTCTAAAACAACAGCTTCTGAAGGAGAAAATCCACATTCATCACAGGCTTTAAGAAAAATATCAGGAGCAGGTTTTGAACGATTAACCATTTCACCACCAATAACATTGCAAAAATAATTATTTATACCTGCTTTGTTAAGGTACTCTATGACTTTATCGGAATTAGTTGAAGATGCAACACAGCATTTTATGTTTAGTTCCTTTAAGAGTCCAAGAAGATTTAAAAGCCCGCTTTTTAAAGGAAGACCGTCTTTTTCTATTCTTATATCCATAAGTTCTTTTGCTTTGTTACTAGCTTCAACCAAGGGATAATCTTTACCCATGGTTTCTATAACAACTTTTTTTAATGTTTCTCCAGCAGTTCCTATGGTTTTAATATATTTTTCTTCTGTATAATCATATCCGTACAAAGAAGCGGCTTCTCTGACACATTCGAAAAAAAGACGTTCAGTGTCAAACATAAGCCCATCCATGTCAAAAATAAAAAATTTCGCAGTTAGAATCATAAATTGCACCTCACATATTGTAATATAGTACTAGTATATAGTAAAATAAATAATATTACAACACAACTATTTAGTAATAAATGGAAAATGTCGATACAATAAATGGCAGGTTGTGGGTAATTGTATGAGATATGGAGGTAGCATAATGAAGAAGAAATTTTTTGCTATTGTAGTTATTTATCTCGCAATAATTGTACTTTTGTATTTCAGACTATTTGGTAATAAAGAAGATAATATGGGGAATTCAGATAATAATACAAATAAAACTGAAGAATTTGTTCTAACCAACACAATGAAAGCAAAGGTTGAGAATTATTGTTATTTTATAGATGAGTTTAAATCTGAGAAGGATTTTGACAAAGAGTTTATAGAAAACTTTATTTCAAATCAGTATTTGTACTTTGGCAATAAAAATGAAGTTACAGAAGTAACATTTGCTGATGGAACAACTCACAGCATGGGTGTCACTAATAAGGAAGAGATTGATAGTTTATTTGAACTTGTTTTTGGCAGGAAGATGCCGGAGGTTGATCTTAACAAAACAGATACATTCAGTGCTGTATTTTGTGAAAATGATAAATACTATATAGAAACTAGAGAAGCCGGGGATTTTTTTTATCAGTATGATTCAGGAAGCATAAAAAATAAGCAGGGAATCATAAATGTCTTAAAAGTGGAAGAGGAGACACAGACTAAGATAGAAGTAACTGTTGAAAAAAGTAGCAATATTAATGGTTTTATTATCAAAAAGGTGAGTATAAAATAATTAATAAAGGTGTGTAGGCTGATGAAGGGTGAAGTAAGAAAGAAATATGAGGAATTTCTTGATCATATAGAATTTGCGGCAGTTATTTATAATTATGAAAGTAATAAAATAATTGCCATTAACAGATATGCCAGGGAAATTTTTAATATTCAGAATGATGATATAAGGGAAATATTTGACGGTAAGAAACTTAGATACCCTAAAGAACTATTAAAGGGCGGCAGTGAACTTTTATTTAATATTAATGCAGTTTATAAAGACGGAAAGAAGATGAACATTGATATTGATGTTAATGTATTTATGGTGGAAAATTTCCATTTTGTTTTGATGCTGTTTGAAAAATCTTTAAAAAATGCTTTTGTAGGAAGGCTTGGAATACAGATACCAAGAATTGCATACAAGAATACAGTGGATGGAAGCATATTTATTAATAGTGCTTTGAAAAATGATATTTATTCCTTTGGCAGCGGATATACAACTGAGCAGGTAAAGGAATTTCTAAATAATCAGATAGTCAGCAGGTCTATGGACATTAAAAAGAGGCTTTTGGAAGAGGGGAAAAGCCAGTTTAATTCTATTCAGATGATAACGGTTAACAATGAATCAAGTTATTTTATTAAAATCAACAGGATGCCAATAATGGACAGGGAAGGAAATACTGTGGGCATTCTTAGTCTTCATAATAGAATACTTAATAAAGAAAAACATAAAGAATTCTATGATACGGCAATAAACAGCAATAACATGGTTAATGATATGATTGACAAGGGGGATACTGTGCTTGTAAGCTGGTTTTTAGATGAAAAGGCTTCAGTTCAGTATATATCAGGAAATATTGAAAAGTATGGATATACAGTTGAAGAGTTCTGCACAGGAAAGGTTTCTCTAAAGGATATAATATTTGAAGAAGATATGCCTTTGGTTAAGGATAAATTTAAGGAACTTGATGAAAATGGTTTAAAAGATAATAAAATATCTGTATATGAGTACAGAATTGTTAAAAAAGATGGTGAAACTGAATGGATACATGAGGAATGTTCTCATGTTGTGGTGGGGGATAATATCATATATAATTTTAGTACAATGCAGAATATCAGTGAAAGAAAAAGACTTGAACAGGAACTTAATGAAAGAAAGCAGGAAATTAAGCTTATTAATGAAAATTTAGATAATGGAAAAAATATCGATTCAGATGTTATTAATATAAAGGATTTATTTGATGTAAATGAGTTATATGCCATACAGAAAATGTTGTCGGATACAATGTATCTAATATCATTTTTAACGGATATAAAGGGCAATATAATTACAACACCAGTGCCTACTGTGCCTTTAAATGATGAACTAACGCTTCTCATAGAAGTAAGAAAAAGCCTTAGAAAATACAAGGAACTTGGACAAAAGTCATTTAAAAGCAGAACAGTAAAATTTGAGAGGTTCTATTGTGATAATGTAAAAATGTCAGCAGTGCCATTTGCAATAGGAGACATACATATTGGAAATATTATAGTAATTGCTATTATAGGAAGTTCAAATATTATATTGTCAGATAAGAACAGCAGAAAATTTGATGAGTATATAAAATTATTTTCTACAGATAATTATAAAAATGAAAAAGATTTTGAAAAACTTATGCATTATTTGTGGGAATATGTTCAAACTATATGCAAAGCGGAATATCATAATATAGAACTTATAAAAGAAAAAAGTAATATTATAAGGACAAAAGAATTGTTAGAGGAAGTTACTAAAAAAATACAAAAAAGAGGTGTGCTTAATGCAGAAATAGACCGATATATGAAATATAAGAGATAGATGTTTTGGAGGGATTGTTATGGCAAATGTATTTAAAACCTTGATAAAAAAAGAATTCGGTGATAATTGTTATTATAAATACTTTTTTTCTTATCAGAATTTGCTGTATCAGAATGAGTGTGACATTGAAGAAGTAGAGAATGATGAGGTATATAAAGATATTTATGAACATCTTGAAAAAATGGATATAAATGTCCTTGCCAGAAAGCAGAAAAGACTGGTGGATACAATGATGGTTGCATTTTCTATAAGCAAATCATATTTGCTTATAGCGATTGCTTATATTGTTTCATTGTATATTTTCTTTACTATGGGAACAGATCCTTTGGTTGCAAAAGGCTGTGCTGCTATACTTACAGGTGCATTCCTATATAAAACATACGAGTTTATAATAAACAAATTC
>JAILNW010000171.1 GCA_024691145.1 Lachnospiraceae bacterium | reverse complement strand
TACAAGGAATGCCCTAGAGATGTAGTTAATAACTATTATATTTATAGTGTTGGTAACATTATGTATACTGGTTCAGGACATAGAAACTTTAAGGATTATGATGATGAGGTTAAGCTTTTCATAAACACAATCGTAGCTGCTTACGTTCCTGAAAAGGATCCTGGACGTATCGAGATTGAGAATGGTGTTGGACAGACAATTATTAATAACGAAAAGGTAATTGTTGTTTATGCTTACTTTGATGCAGATAATGAAAGTGTTCCTGTTGCAGGTACAAGGTCAGTAGATATTGAATTCTTCGTAGATGATAGTAACCTTGACTCAGATGAAAATTCTATCTTCTATGTAAAAGAAGGAGATACAGACATAACAGGTCAGGTTGAACTGTATGATGAAGCTGGAAATAAGATTTTGTTATCAGGAAGCCAGTATAGCGTAGCCAAAGGTTACACATACACTCTTAAAGTACCTATTGAATTCCTGTGTGATCCGGCAACGGGATTAAACAATGATTCAAGAATGATTACATTGTTCGCACAGCCAGCAGTAGATACGATTTCTCAGAAAATAAAGATTATACGTAGAAGTATATTCGATTTGAATTAATGTATATAAAGCCCCTTGAAGAAATTCAAGGGGCTTTTGTATAAAAATAAATACATAGTTGACAGTAATACTTTCGTATGCTACAATATATCTTGTGATTGAGATGCACGAGTGGCTCAGCGGTGGAGTATCGCCTTGCCAAGGCGAGGGTCGCGGGTTCGAATCCCGTCTCGTGCTTTTTATTTTTTTGGCCATCTCTTGGAGGATATGTTTACATATCCTCTAATTTTTTTGTCTTAATTCATTATCTTTATAAATTCTTTAGTTTATGTTAATTGCAAATAATATTGAGTACTATGTTTAATGATAATAGAAAATGACAGTAAGGTTAATTTATATAATGATATAATACGATATTATTATATATATGAAAAGTCAATTGATAAAAGTTTACTTGGAGGTAACTGGATATGGAAGAATCAAGAAAGAAGCGTTGCATGGTAGTTTTAATATGTATTGCTATTATAACTGTTATTATGGTGGCAGGTTTTATAATTTACAGATTAAATGATAATCAGCAATATGAAGAGTTTATGGAATATAATGAAAATGATTCAAAAATATATTCCAGGATAAATTATTATTATAGGGTTACAGACATAATATTTACTACTGAAGATAATAAGGAAAAACTTAAAACAGAATTCGATGAAGGTTTTAAGGAACAAATTAAGGATGACTCAGCAAGACTTTTTACAGCCTTTGATTTAAATGCTGAGTGGCTTGATTTGAGAAGTATGTATAAACTTTTATATATTGATTCCAAATGGAATCTGGGACATCAAGAAGAAATAATTAATGCTCTTGAAGCTTATTATCTAGATGACTATAAGCTGTTTAATTTATATAGTAACAGGAAGATGGTTGATTTAAATGAAAAGAATACTTTGCTTATTATACTTCAAGATAATTGTGATTTAATGGAGGTAGCAGGTGAATGCAACATAGATCTTAACAAGTATGATTACGTTAGCGGAATATATGACATGATAAATGATAATCTGAACAGTCCATATAAAAAATATCCAGGTGCACAAAGAAGATTATTAAATAACGCAATTAAAAGCGTATGCAAACAAAATCTTCAGGATAATATAGATAAAGAACAGGCTTTATATTTTGTAAATTATTATTATATGGATAGCTGCATTGATACTATTAATGGAAAAAATGAAAGAATCTATAAGGGATTGACTGACGATAGTGTAGTTTATGCTGAAACACTTGGATTTGAATATAATTTAAGTGATTATATTACCGAACAGCTTTACAGTTTCAATAGTGATGAGGATTATGATTATGTGCTGGATAGTAGGAGTACATTTTGTATTGAAACAATGTCTGTTAATTATTGCAAATTAATAGACTATCTTCAGGAGGATATGTATTTAACTAATAATATTGTAAGGATGGTAGAGGATAATTATTATAATTATGATTCAGATACAATAGATAAAATTATTAACAATCAATAGTAAAAAAGTACCACATATCACACAAGGTGAAATGTGGTACTTGCTTTTTATGGCATTAAAAGTATATTATTCTGTTGTAACTACACCATTCATAATAGTTATTGTTCCACTTGTTAATGAATAGTTCTTGTAGTTATTGTTATCATATTCAAATGCACCAGTTTCAATATTAACATTGTTAAATACGCACTCAAAATCAGTTGCATCAAAAAGAGTTATTGTAGCAACATATAAGTTTGTATCTTCATCAACTAAAGTCATAGGAACACCAAAGTATTCATTCCATTTATTTCCTATGCCAAACTGGAGATTGCAATCCTCCCATGACGAATCAGCATAGTAGTAAACTGTTGCTGTATTCATCTTGCCAGCAAATCTTGATTTTATCTCAGCTTCAGTTTCTTCATAAACAGTATTTTGAGCGATAAGATATGTTCCAGCTGTTAAACTATAACCAGTAAAACTATAGCTACTAAACCAGTTTTTGTCTATATCACCATTCTCACTAACGAATGATACGGCAGCATTATCAACAGTTGTAATAGTAACTGTTGCTTTATAAAGTCCTTTAACATCAGTTTTTTCCATCTCTACAGAAGGAGTATTAAGATAATCAGCAAATGATCTTACATATTCCATATTTACACTATCCCATGATGGATTATAGTAGTAAACTGTTAAATCAGCAGGCTGAATGCTGCTAAGATACTTAACTGCATCCTCATATTCCCCTTCAAATACGTTATTGCCATAAATATAATAAGAACCGGCTGTTAATGAATAATTTGAACCATTGTTAGAATCCCAGTCATTGCCACCATTATTAAAGCAGCAAGTTACTGTATCCTTATCAGTGATGTCAAGTGTAACTTTGTATAAACCTTCATAATCAGTTTTTTCCATAGCTACACCAGGAACTGTAGTCCAGCCTTGCATTCCAGCCTGGTAGTGGATATAAGCTGAATCCCAGTCTTTGTTATAATAGTAAACTGTTAATTCTGCTGGATTACCAGGAGTTGAAAAACGCTCTACAGCATCTTCATATGTTCCAGGAGTTGCCTCCATATCATAAACGATATATGAACCTGCAGATAATTCATAGTTTAATCCATATCTGCTATCCCAGTTATCTCCGCCATCATTAAAGCATAATGTTGCAATATCCTCTGAATTCATAGGAAGTGCAATTGTATATAAGTTTTTAGTTTCAGTTGCATCCATAGGAACACCAGGAACTGTAGTCCAGGCACCATCTCCAATGCTATAGTGAACATAAGGAGTTTCCCATGTTGTGTAGTAGTATACTGTTAACTGTGAATCATCAACAACGATATCGTCGATTTCTTCAACTATTGGGGCATTTGGGTCATATCCCATAGGTGCACCAGCATTTACAACACTTTCTGAAAGTGTATAGATACCAGCCTTGAACTTATAGTTGCTTCCGTCATAGCTATCCCATATAGATCCACCATTGTTAAAGCAGCATCTTAAATATTCTTTATCACCAAGGTCAACCTTGATTACTTTATAATCTTCTAAGTTTGTGTTAGTAAGTTTTTCACCAGGAACTGTAGTCCATTCACCACCATCAATCTGGTAATGCATGTAAGCTTTGTTCCATGATGTATTGTAGTAGATCGTTACTGTATTGTCGCATGATGGAGTGAACTTAGCTTTTTCTTCAGCTGAAGCAACAAGTTTGTCAATTGCCTTTGCAGCATTAGTGCTAACCCATACAGAGCATGACTTTGCATTAACAGGGAAGTCTGCTGTTCCATCTTTAGCGATAGTTACAGTATCTTCACAGTTTCCTGTAATGTCAATCCATTTCTCATTCTTATGAACTTTACCAACGCACATGTTCTTTGTTCCTGCACCACCATCTGATAATACTGCAGCAAGACCATAGTTGCCATAAGAGTATAAACCTTCTCTTGTCCATCCTACGATGTCTTCATCATCCATGTAGTCCTTCTGTTTTCCATATGCAGCAACCTGTCTTGCAGCTAAAAGCTTGTTAAGAAGGTCCTTATTAGATGCTATAGCACCGTTAGTTGAACCATAGTAATCTGCATAGAATACACAAGGAACACCAGTATTACGAGTAAGAATAGTAGTGTAAGCAAGTGGCTTAAACCAAGAAGCCATATATGCCTGTGTATCATGATTCTCAACAAATGTAACTGCATAATCAGGCTTCTTAGAGATCAAAGTACCATCAAATAAAGTACTCATATCATAATCTCCGGCAGAAGCTGCGAAGAAGTTACCCTGTAATGGAAAATCGAATAATGTTGTAGTGTTACTAGTTGTCTTAATGTAGTCAAGTAAATGATCTACATCATAATCATAGTACTCACCAACAGTATAAAGAGCTTTACCTGTATTCTTACGAGCTCTTAATAACCATGTTTTATAGAATGATGCACTCATATGCTTTACAGCATCAAGTCTGAATCCATCAACATTAGTAGTCTTAACATACCACTTTGCCCAGTTATCTAATTCTTTGATAACTTCCTTATTCTCAAGGTCAATGTCACTTCCTAAAAGGTAATCATAGCTACCTAATTCTGTAGAAGTTGTACTATCCCAAGTTTTATTATAAAATCTGAATATATCATTAGAGAATGTAAATTGATCCCAGTCTACACCATCAAAATGATTCTTGTTCCACTTAAATGAAGAATACTTATTATTACGTCCTTCGAAATCAAAACCTGTCCAGGCTTCAATTGTAACAGGTTCTCCGATAGTTTTAGTTCTGTCATCTGGATCAACAGGAACTGCTTCAACCTCTTCAGTATAGTCAGCGCCTATCATATGATTAAGAACAACATCACCAAGAACAGCTATGCCATTCTTGTGCATAGTATTAACAAGGTTAATATATTCTTCCTTTGTACCATACTTAGTTCTAACGCTACCTTTTTGGTCAAATTCACCTAAATCATAGATATCATAAACACTGTATCCCTGATTAGCAGGATTATCTGCTTTATATGCTGGTGGAAGCCATATAGAGTTTATACCAAGCGTAGATAACTCATCGGCTGTGTCAGCAAGATTGTTCCAATGGTTACCATCTGAAGTAATACCCCATTCGAATCCCTGAAACATAGTTGGATTTGTTTTAGAAGAAGCACCTGCCTTTGTTTTTCCATGAATAGCAAGCGCACCTGCAGAAACTGATGCAAGCAAAGCTGCAACTAACCCTATCTTAACAGCTTTGTTACCTTTTAGTTTTTTCATATTGTCCTCCTTTAATAATTATAAAATACTTCCCGGTGCTTGAAAATATTAACCTAATATTTCCAAATATTAAACCATCCTAACATTATTATAATAGCATTGTTACGGATATATGTCAATAAGAAAGTTATGCGTGAACAGTAATATAAAAAAGGTCATAATCTGTAAAAATTATGACCTTGTGATTATTAAATTTACTCATATGTAACTTTTATTTTAAGTGTATCATAAATAGAATAACTAGCAAGTTCTACTGTAAAAGACACGGCTTCTCCTGGCTTTATAGTTCTTGTTGATGAAGCTGTCTTTGTATCTTTATCATAACTATCTGAACTTGCACGTATATTTGCAGAAGAATCAACATCCGTTATTTGGGCTTTCCAGCCATTGATATCTACGTTACCATCGTTAACAATAGTAACTGTAAACTTATAGTAATAGTACCTGCTCCACCAGTTACGCTCAACGGAAGAATCTACCATATCAACAACGTATGAGAGATGTTTATTAGTTGGAGTTTCAGTAGGTGTTACAGTTGGCTCTGGCGTTTTCTCAGGTGCTTTTGTTTTTTCTGGTTCTTTTGTAACAACAGGAGCAGCTGTTTCAGAATGTTTTGTGTTAGAAGATTTATCTTCAGCAGGTGCCTCAGTTACTTTAGCATCATTAGAAGCAGTTGCTTTTTTATCATCTGTTTTCTCTGTTGTAGCTGATTTTGTAGGTGCTGCAGAAGCTGTAGCATCTGGCTTTACAGATGAAACTGGTTCCTTTGTTCCTATAATCTCCAATGTCTGATGTTCAGAATCATCAGTTGCATCTCCAGAATCATTATTAAGTTCTGAGTTGTTAACATGTATCTTTGTTTTATCTGATGAATTCTTTTTATCAGAATCAAGTTGTTGGAATATAATACTTGATTCGTTATTATCTGCAAGAGTTACAGCATCCTCTTTGTTTAACTTTATCTTAATTGCAATTGATACAATAATGCACAAGAATAATAAAGTCAAGCCAACGATACTATAATTAAGCACCTTTTCTAACATAGGAGTATTAGGGTCAGACATCTTCTTAAATCTTCTAAAAAGAAGTATAAATGGATTCTTACTCTTAACTTCACTTTCTTCATTATTCTGAACTGGTGGAAGATCACGTTGCATAAATGAATTATCATGAGGCATAAAACCTTCATCCATATTGTCAACTTGTGTATTCCTTAAGTCCTCATCCTCTGCATCAATTATTATATTGTCTTTCTCTGGAAAATCAATCTTTCGCTGGCTGTCAGTAAGCTCCACATTAAGATTCTTAGGTGAAACATAATCAGTATGTATAGGCATACCAGCATTATTCTTATTGGCAAGGTCTTTAATTGCCATATAAGGATTATTTTTTGAAACATCAGGCTGCATACCAAAATCTATGTTGCCATTGCTATAATCCATATCATCAAATGGAGGCATAGGCTCTTCAAGACCTGGATTAAACTGCCTGTTAATATCCATAGTACCGGGATTACTTTGAAAATCATTATTAAAATCCCCTAAATTGTCAGGAACATTCTGTGCATTGTTCTGACTAAACATGTTCGATAAATTATTATACTCACTCTCCGAACGATAAACCATAATAGACTATCCTTTCAATATATTATTATAATATAACCCATAACCAACCCGATTAGTATTCAACTGATAAAGACATAGACAACGTATTAGTATTCTTTGTTTTAAGCTCTACTTTAAAGTATGCTGATTCATTTGGTTTAATCTCTTTATTCCAGCTTTCTGGTGTAATTCGTACAGAACCTGTAGTGCTACCATACTTTGCTCCCCACAGGTTTGTTATTTCAACACCACTAGAAAGCGATAATACCCCATGCCAGTCTGTAATAGTATTAGATGTTTTGTTTGTTATATAAATATCATATTGATTTTTATATGAACCACCTTCTGGCCACCACTTTGCTGCAGGAGTAATTGTACATATTATTTCAGGCTTGTTTTCTGGAATAACGTTGCTATTGTTATTATTGTTAGTACTGTTATTGTTGTCAGTTTTACCATTGTTGTTTGCTGCATCATTAGCACTGTTATTATTTGATGAATTATCTACTGTAGGTTCAGGCTTAACTGTAGGCTGTATTGTTGGTTTAACAGTAGGTTTAGCAGTAGGCTTAACAGTAGGTTTAGCAGTAGGCGTAACAGTAGGTTTAACAGTTGGTTTAAGTGTAGGCTGTACTGTAGGCATAACTGTTGGAACAACTGTTGCAACTGCTTTAATGTCTTCCGAATCATTTCCTAAAGTGTCTGTATCTTCAATTGTAGGTTCATCTGCAGATACCAAGTCTAATGGAATATCTTCATTCTCAATAGATGCTGTATTAATCTGTTCAATGTCAGTCTCGTCATTACTATCGTCGGGATATCCCTCTGTCATATGAAATAAACGTCTGTTGTATCCTGTGTCATCAGAACCATTGTTCTTGGAAGTAAGGTAAGCAAAGGTACCTCCAATTATAGAACAAATGATAAAGACAATTAATACCATCAAAATATAACGTGCAACTTCATTATCAGTCCCACTGAATTTATTATATATTGAATTTGGAATATTTGCAATCTTTGTTTTTGAATTTTTTGAATTATTATCATAATTTTGATTTCTTCTGTAATTTGTGTTGACTGTAGGTTCTTCAAACTCATCATCAAAGAATAAATCAGAATCTGAATCATTATAAAAATCACTGTTAAAAAAGTCATCAAAATCATGATTATCTGCTAAATTAGCAGTACTAGAATCATTGTTATTAAAACTTTCGAAATCATCGAAGTTAAAATCATTGCCTTTCCCGCTTGATCTTACAACCATAATTACATATCCCCGTCTTTCGTTAAAATCTTATGCATATATATTATATGCCATCGTCCCCTTAAACTCAACCATAACCCATTAATATTATATTAATATAATCTCACATAAATTAAAAAAATGCAATAGATTTTAAAAAAATATTAAAATAAATTTTAAAAAAATACAATTATTATTCCACTGACAAGGAAATTGAAAATGTTTCTGGTGATTTAGTCTGTACTATTAGTCCAAATGATCTTTGATTGTTAACGTCAATATTACTGTTCCAGTCATCTGGGGTAACAAGTAAGGTTCCTTTTGTACTGTCAGATTTATATGATGCATTCCACATACTTGATACTTTGGCACCATTAGAAAGTGACAGTACACCTTTCCAGTTCTCAATAGGTTCCTGAGTATTATTTGTTATGTATACTTCATATTGAAAACAAGAATAATCACCACTTTTCCAGCTTCCTCCCTGGCTAAATGTACATACAATCTCCGGTTTGTTATTCTGGGCTGAATTATCAGCTTCCTGCAAAATGGATGAAGTTTCATTTTCAGTTATATCATTTTTTGTATTATCTGAAAGCTCTTCATTATTAATATCCGGTTCAGATGTTTGTTCTGTAGAAGCAATTGTATCATCTAAAACAGAAGTAGTATCAGCAGAATTATTTGATTCTGTATTATTATTTGTTTTAGTTGTTTTATTGTCTGCATTAGTGGTATTGGTGCCTGTCTGTCTGCTATTATCGATATTATCATTGCCATCAATAACTAAAGAAACAGAATCTAAAGAAGTTTCGTTATCCATAGCATCTTTTTCTTTATTGTCGTTAGGCTCATCAGATGTACCAGAATCAACAACTGTGTTCTTATACTGGCTATAATCATCAGTATCTTTGTTGTTTTTTGACGAAAGATGGGCAAAAACTCCACCTATAACAGAGCATACAGCAACTACTATTAAGACCATAAGAATGTAACTAGCTACATTTTTTTCATTAGCAGAAGAACCTTTAATAAATCCTAATATTCCTGATTTTTTTGATTTAGAATTATAATTGTTAATGCTTTCAAACTTTGACTTATTAATTAACATATTGTCAGATAAAATATCTGGTTCTGCCTCGAAATAATCATTATCGAAATAATCTTCGTAGTTATTATCCTGATAATTGGCATAATCAGGCTCTCTGTTATAATTAACATTGTTATCAGCTTTGTTACGTCTGTCAACAAAGCTGTCGTTAATACTTATTTTGTTATAAGTGTTATTATTTATGTTTTGAATCTCATTATTCTGGCTTCTTATAAGACTTTCCTGAAAACCATAATCATTATCGTAGTTATTTATTGAGTTAAAGTCATCAAATATTTCTGACATATTATTTTCATAATTATCTAAATTTCTTTTTACTCTTATAACCATATCCAAAAATCCCTGTCTTTCTATATTT
>JAILNW010000122.1 GCA_024691145.1 Lachnospiraceae bacterium | reverse complement strand
CAATATAGTAAAATAAAATATGCTTTTTATGGGGTAAGGGGCATTATACCCTTTTTTTCTGTTTGCAGATGTGATAATACAAAAAGAAGGACTGTGAAGTCCTAGGAAAATTTATTTTCCTATTTTTTCACAGCCCCTTTTACTAATTAAATCTCATTCTGTTTCCTTTTCCTTCAAATTTGTTTTCTTTTTCTTCAAATGGATTTGGATTATCCTTTTTGATTTCATTATTTATCTTATCAAAAAGTTTCTGCTTACATTCAACGCAATATCTTCCAGCAACTATATTCTTTCCACATTTTTCGCATGTTGCACTTCCAGAGCCTTCAGCCATTACAAGTCTTTTTTCTTCAATCCATTTACACAATATCTTTATTGGGACTCCCGTTTCCTTAGACATATCCTGCAAGGTTGTATTACTATGTTCTCTAAGATATTCTTTAACCATTTGAAATTTTTCTTCTTCTTTCTGTCGGCATTCAAAACAAAATCCTCTGCTTCTGAAACTTATTCCTTTATACATTCTGCCACAGCTTTCACAAATCAAAAAATCATCATTGCTCATATAATCACCTCGTTATTTCAAATCTGGTATGTAATTTACCCAATCCCAATACAAAGAGCAGCAAAATACACCTTTGATACACCTGCCTGTTTGAGTTTTCTGGTACAGGCTTCAATTGTACTCCCTGTTGTATATATATCGTCAATTAACAACACATTATTAATATTATCTCTTTTAAAGATTTGCTTATCTTTAATATCAAACGCTTTCATAAGGTTTTTTCTTCTTTCTTTGTTATCCAGTTCTTTCTGGGGTGTTGTATTAATAACTCTTATAAGAGCATAATCTATTACAGGTATATCAAGATAATTTCCAAGTTTTTTTGCAATTACCTGAGCCTGATTAAAACCTCTTATATTATATTTTTTCTTATGAATTGGGACAGGAATCATACAATCTGCATTTAATGATTTTATTCTTTTTCCCAAAGTTTCAAACATTTCCTCAGCATAATAATCTGCATATTCTTTTTTTCCTTTATATTTAAAATCAATAATGGATTTTTTTAGCTTATCATCATATAACCAGATACTAAAACCTCTTTCATATGAAAACTCAAGTCTCTGACAGTCATAGCAATATTCTATAACCTCATTTTCAACCGGTCTGCTGCACTTTAAGCATCTTGGACCCTCAATCTTCTTAAAAACATTTTTACATCTGTCACAACAATATTTATCCTTTGGATATACTATATCAGTGCAAACCGGACATCTTCTAGGATATATCAAACTACTTATCACAATTTTCCCCCTAAAAAAGCCATACCCCGTTTATGTCAGGGTATGGCCACAAATATCAAATATTAATTACTGCCACAATGGAGATGGATAAACCTTCTCATCTGCAAGCTTTTTAAAGAATTCTTTAACATATGGAGTATCCTCTTTGTAAGTTATACCAAACCATTTATCCATAGTCTCAAGAACCTCAACTGTTGCTTTTCCTTCTGCTAAAAGATCGCCAACAATCTCTGGAAGAAGGTACTCTGCCTTTAAGTTACCAGGCTCAACCTTTGATAAGAAGTCTACAAATCTTCCCTCTAACTCATCGATGAATTCAGGAGTGAATCCCCACATATTCATAGATACAGGAGTTGTAAGTGGGAATAACTTCTCTTCTTTATCACCTGTAACACCACTTGCATTCTCATCATCTTTCTTAACAAGTTCGAATGTTTCTCTGACGTCAGTTAAAAGATTATTCTCATCCTTTGAGCATACACCTCTTGTAACTGTTCCATTCTCACTTAATGTATTTCCTAACATAAATCCAGCCATACAATATTTGTATGTAGTCTTATCTTCTTCTGCTTTCTTAAGGAATTCATGAATCTTAACAAATCCCTCTTTACCATAATAATCATCTGCGTTAATAACAACAAATGGCTCATTAACAATACCTTTACATGCTAATATAGCCTGGCCAGTTCCCCATGGTTTCTGTCTTCCCTCTGGACAAGTAAAGCCATCTGGAAGTGCATCAAGACTCTGGAAAACGTACTCAACTTTAACTTTCTCAGAGATTCTGTTTCCAATAACCTCTTTAAAATCTTTCTCAATATCTTTTCTGATAATGAAAACAACTTTATCGAATCCTGCTTCAATTGCATCATGAATTGAATAGTCGATAATAATTTCCCCATCTGGTCCTAAAGCTGCTAACTGCTTTATACCTCCAAATCTGCTTCCCATACCTGCTGCCATAATTACTAATGTGCTCATAATCAATATACATCCCTTTCAATTATTAATTTTTTTTCATAGATTCATATAGCATTTTTGCTATTCCCAAATCTGTCTGCTCAGTAATCTTTGAAGCATAATCCTGTATCTTAACATCTTCAAAGCACTTTGCGTATGAAGATGAACTTTCATCATCTTCATCTTTCATAATGGTTTTCTCCATCCCTTTTATAACCTGCTCAACAAGATAACTCTCAAATTGTTTACAGGTTTCTAATAATTCCTCATCTGTCACATTATCCAAATCAATATCAGATAACTTCTTGCCTAACTTCTCTGTCTCTGTCTTAGAGGAAGTATTTTCAATTTCATAAAGATTCAAATTACTGTTAAATCCAACATCCATACTAATGCCTCCTGTCTATTATCAGCTTCTCAGGTTATTAGCCTGCTGCATCATCTCATCAGAAGCTGTAATAATCTTTGAGTTCATCTCGTATGCTCTTTGTGCAACGATAAGATTTACCATCTCATCAACTGCTTCAACATTGGACGATTCAAGATATCCCTGTCTAAGGGCACTTCTCTTTAGTCCTCCAGCTTCCTCACTCATGGCATCTCCGGATGCAGGAGTCTGAAGAAGTATATTGTCCGATGCTTTACCAAGACCTGACGGATTACTAAACTGTACAATCTGAACCTTAAGTCCTATTCTCGTTATATTACCATCCATGTCTGTGTAACACACATCACCATCAGAATCCAGACTGATTCTTGTGGAAACGTAATCATCACTAATCACTATAGGATTACCATCTATTCCCATAAGAGGATATCCCTCTGCTGTCGATATAGTATATCCTTCTTCCAACAGACCTATCTCAAAAGCACCATTTCTCGTATATCCTACAGTTCCATTAGGAAGACTTACCTGAAAGAATCCATCTCCTTCAATAGCATAATCTAACTGCTTTTCTGTATTTTGAAAAGTACCCTGTGTAAATCTGCTTACTACAGCGGAATTCCTTACACCAAGACCTACCTGAGCAGGAATCGGCTTCGGATCTCCATTATTATCAGTAGTTTTCTGCTGTAAATTCTGGTATAATAACGATTTAAATTCAGCTGACTCTTTCTTATATCCTACAGTGTTTATATTTGCAAGATTATTAGATATAACATCAACATTTGTCTGTTGTGCTACCATGCCTGTAGCAGCCGTCCATAAAGATCTAACCATAATGACTATCTCCTTTCATTACTTATCAAACCTTACCAACATCATTTACCGCTTTCTCAGTCATGGAATCAACTGTATGTATCATTTTCTGATTAGTCTCATAAGCTCTTGTAATAGCTATAAGATTAACCATCTGATCCACTACATTAACATTAGACTGTTCCAGGTAACCTTGGCGTATATTTCCAGCAGCATTGGCTGCTACTGCACCATCAACCGTTTGATACATATTATCCCCAAACTTCTCTATAAAACTATAGTCTTCAAAGTCTGCAAGCTGTATCTGGCCTATCAGCTGTTCATCAGCAAATATCTGGCCATTATA
This sequence comes from Lachnospiraceae bacterium, assembly GCA_024691145.1. Lineage (GTDB taxonomy): Bacteria > Bacillota > Clostridia > Lachnospirales > Lachnospiraceae > JAILNW01. Next base: position 5,348 of record JAILNW010000122.1, on the reverse strand, counting down.
ATCTATTACAACGCTGGAAGCATTGGTTGGCACTCTTACCTCACCATTAGTTCCCAACAAATGATTACCATTGGTATCTACTATAAAACCGTCATATGTCATTGTAAATGAACCATCTCTTGTGTACTTAACAGAATTATTACCTTCTGCGTCAGTAACACTCACCTGGAAAAATCCTTTTCCCTCTATTGCTAAATCATATGTATTATTCGTCTGTCTAAAGGAACCTTGTCCAAAATCAGTATACACTTCGCCAATCTTAACTCCCAGACTCATATTACCAATCTTCTGTTTATCTACGGCTACAGAATTATCTTTAATCTTCAAAGTAAGTTCGTTATCAAAAGCTTTACTTGTAACTCCCTCTTTTTTATAACCAACAGTAGCTGCATTAGCCACATTATTACTGATTATATCAAGACGCTTCTGTTCGTTGACCATACCAGTGTATGCTGTATAAAGTCCTCTAATCATGAGCAAACCTCCAGTCATAGTATAAATACATCGTACCTAACCATGAGCTGTGGTTCGTTACGACATTCTATAGAAATCCTTTACCCTTTTTACTAGTAATGAATTCTACATACTTACCAGTTCCTATGGCTACTGCTGTCATAGAATCTTCTGCCGTAACTGTATCAATACCTGTCTCTCTCTTAATGATCTCTTCAAGACCATATAAGAGTCCGCCACCACCAGTTATAACTATACCTCTATCTGCAATATCTGCAGCAAGTTCTGGCGGAGTCTTCTCTAAAACTGCATGTACAGCATCAACTATCTGTGTGGTTGGCTCTTTAAGTGCTTCTACTGTCTCTGCAGATGTAACTGTAATAGTCTTAGGAAGACCAGTAACAAGATTACGGCCTCTTACGTCCATTGTAAGTGGTTCTGGACGTTCAGATGCAGCACCAATCTTTATCTTAATATCTTCTGCGGTTCTTTCACCAATAAGCAGATTGTGTTTCTTTCTCATGTACTTAACGATAGCTTCATCGAAGTCATCTCCGGCTACCTTAATTGAAGTACTTACAACAGTTCCACCAAGTGAAATAACAGCTATATCAGAAGTACCACCTCCGATATCAACTATCATGTTACCACATGGTTTTGATATATCTATACCTGCTCCTATAGCAGCTGCAATAGGTTCTTCTATTATCTCAACGTCCTTTGCACCTACACTAAAAGCAGCATCTTTAACAGCTTTTTTCTCAACTTCTGTTGCTCCACTTGGAACACAGACACTAACAAAAGGTTTTCTAAATCTATTCTTTCCAACAGCCTTTCTTATAAAATAATCAAGCATAAGCTGAGTTATATCGAAATCAGATATAACTCCCTGTCTTAATGGTCTTACTGCCACTATATTACCAGGTGTTCTACCCAACATAAGTCTTGCATCTTCACCAATTGCCTTTGGCCTGTTAGTTACTCTGTCCAATGCCACTACTGAAGGTTCCTTTAAAACAACACCTTTACCTTTTATATATACTAAAACACTAGCTGTTCCCAAATCAATACCTATATCAGTACCTGACATAATAATAATCTCCTTTCAAAACTCACTCACACAAGGTACTCCCCTTATGTTTGTCACAATTATCAAAAACAATTACATACGCTACAATTAAACTCGTATATAAAATCCTTTGCACTCGAATTCCATTTTAATATACAATCATAATTATATACATAATTTGATAATTTTTCAAAGGAAATTATTATTTTTTCTACTTCCTACAAAAAATACTTGTTTTTTTGTCGAATTTATATGCAATATAACTATATTTTTTAGTTTACATATCTACAAAGTATTTATCGGATTTTTTTCAAAAATACTTAGCGAAGGACCATCTGCTTCGCAGCGGGCTTATACAACTATAAGTTACTATTCGCAGCTCGCCCTTTGCTAGGTCACAGACCATCTGCTTCGCATATGTCGCTGCTTCGCAGCTTTTGTCTGTGACTTGACGGGCGAGTTACTGCTTCGCAGCGGTCCTATACAACTATAAGTTACTATTCGCATAACGCTCCTGCAATGTTGCAGACCATCTGCTTCGCATATGTCGCTGCTTCGCAGCTTTTGTCTGCAACTTGAGAGAGCGTTACTGCTTCGCAGTACATCAAAAAATATAGTGCATCTCACATGCAAGCATGTAGATGCACTATATTTTCCGCTGTATGCGAATAGTAACTTATAAATGCAAAAATATTGCTGAGTAATTGTGACATTACCAGCAATATTCATTGCAAAAAAACCTTCTCTTTAATTGTGTAATGCTTCAGCTCATGCCTCAGCCGCTTCAGCTCCTGCGTTTGCTTCAGTCTCACTTGCTTCAGAAGCTTCTTTATACTTTTCAAGTATAACTTTCTGAATCTTTTCTCTAGTTTCTGAACTGATTGGATGAGCAATGTCTCTATATTCACCGTCACCTGATTTTCTGCTAGGCATTGCAATGAATAATCCCTTGTCACCCTCTATCACCTTAATATCGTGTACAACGAACTCGTTGTCGAAAGTGATAGAAACAACCGCTTTCATCTTACCGTCTTTTGTTACTTTGCGGACTCTAACATCTGTTATCTGCATTTGCTAAACCCCCTTCGGTTTAATTTATAAAAAATTCTTTGAAAGAACCTTTTATTTCTTGATTAAAATTAATAGTAACATTAAAATATCTCCTAAATAAAAACTTCAAAGCTCTTCTTAAATAAATAATCCAAAGTGTTTCATAAGTAATAATTAAAGTACAAATCTATCGTTCTTTTCCACTACAATCTTAATATGTCCGTTTTCCCCAACAAAGCTTGTATTAGATCTTATAGTGTCTCGACTTTCTACAATACAGTTTTCAATATAAGTATTGTCTCCAATATGTACATCGTTCAAAATGATTGAATTCTTAATAGTACAATTATTGCCAACATAAACTTGTTTAAATAAAACTGAATTTTCTACATAACCATTAAGGATACATCCGCTGGCTACAAGACTGTTTCTAACGTTTGATCCAGGATTATGTTTTGCTGGTGGCAAATCATCTGCTTTTGAATAAATCTGACTTTCTTTAAAGAAGTAATCTCTTACATCTTTCTTTAAGAAGTCCATATTTGTATTATAATATGATTCAACTGTTGCTATGTTGCTCCAGTATTCTTTCATCTCATAAGCATATAATCTCTTAACTGTCTTATTTCTTATAAGAATATCCTTTACAAAATCATATCTTTCTTCATCTGCTGATGTCTCTAAAAGTTCTATAAGTAATCTTCTTCTTATGATATAAATACCAGTAGAAACAATATTACTTTCTGCAACAATAGGTTTTTCTTCAAATTCTGTGATTCTGTTGTCTGCATCAACCTTTATAACACCAAATCTTGTAGCTTCTTCCTTAGTTGGAAGAGTCTTGCAAACCACTGTAATATCTGCTTTTTTCTCAATGTGATACTCTAAAACTTTATTATAATCAATCTTATAAATACCATCGCCTGAAGCAATTACTACATATGGCTCGTGGCTTTTCTTTAAAAATCCTATATTCTGATACATGGCATCAGCTGTTCCTCTGTACCATGAACCATTCTCATATGTTATAGTCGGATTAAATATAAATAATCCGCCCTGCTTACGTCCGAAGTCATACCATTTTGATGAATTCAGATGTTCATTAAGTGCCTTTGCATTATACTGTGTAAATACACCAACCTTCTGGATGTGTGAATTAGACATATTACTAAGTGCAAAGTCAATACTTCTGTAACTTCCAGCAACTGGCATGGCAGCTATTGCTCTTTTAATAGACAACTCCTTCATCTTGTTGCTGTTTCCACCTGCTAATACAATACCTACTGCTCTCATTTAATTCCACCTGCTTTCACTAAAGTTCTACCACTCTCAAGACGACCATTTACAAAATCATCATATGTCATATGGCCTGAGATAGTAGCATTCTTTCCTACTTTAATTCCTGCTGGAATAAATGAATTCTCTGATATTGTAACAAGTCCATTGTTATAAATATCCGGATTAGTTTCATTTGGTCTCTCATCACCTAAACCAAGTTCTACATTTTCTCCAATCTCTGCACTTTCAGCAATTATTGCCTTCTCTATTCTACATCCGTTGTTGATTGTAGCACTCTTCATAATGATAGAGTCTCTTACAAATGCACCTTCTCCTATAGTAACACCACATCCAATTACAGAATTAATAACTGTTCCATATATCTCTGCACCTTCACCGATTATACATCTCTCGATTCTTGCATTGTTAGAAATATACTGTGGTGTAATAATATCACTCTTAGTATAAATCTTCCAGAATTCTTCATAAAGATTGAATTCAGGAACAAGATCTATAAGTTCCATGTTAGCCTGCCAGTATGAGAAAAGAGTTCCAACATCCTTCCAATATCCGTTAAATTCATATGCGAATATTCTCTTTCCAAGTTCGTGGCAGTAAGGAATGATGTGCTTACCAAAGTCACATCCCTTCTGGTCTTTAAGTTTTATAAGAGCTTCCTTAAGAAGTTCCCATTTAAATATATAGATACCCATTGAAGCAAGATTACTTCTTGGATTCGCTGGTTTTTCTTCAAATTCTGTTATCTTTTTATTCTCGTCAGTTATAACCACACCAAATCTATGAGCTTCTTCCATAGGTACTGGTATAGTTGCAATAGTAATATCTGCATTATTTGACTTATGGTAGTCTAGCATTACTTCGTAATCCATCTTATAAATATGATCTCCACCAAGTATAAGAACATATTCAGGATTATAATAATCAATATATTCCAGGTTCTGGAAAATGGCATTAGCTGTTCCTGAGTACCATTCACTGCTTGTACTCTTTTCATATGGTGGAAGTATAGAAACACCACCTACGTTTCTGTCTAAATCCCATGGAATACCTATTCCAATGTGCTGGTTAAGCCTTAATGGCTGATACTGTGTTAAGACACCTACTGTGTCAATTCCAGAGTTAATACAATTGCTCAGCGCAAAATCTATTATTCTGTATTTGCCTCCAAAGGCAACGGCTGGCTTTGCGATTGATGAAGTAAGAACACCTAATCTGGAGCCCTGTCCACCTGCAAGCAGCATAGCAATCATTTCTTTTTTTATCACCTTGTTATCACCTCTTGTTGTTTAATTCAAATACATTATAACACAATTTTGCGAAAAGTGAACATAAAGCATAACATTTTTTGTATTTTTTTCCTAATATTTGTTATTTTCTTATTTTTATACTCAAAAAAATACATTTATATTTATAACGCACAAACAAAAGGTATTGTTTTTTTTTCTCAAGCGTTTATAATATAAGTGTAAGAACTTTA
>JAILNW010000119.1 GCA_024691145.1 Lachnospiraceae bacterium | reverse complement strand
ACATATAGTTGGAGGAATAATAGGTGCTGTAATAGGATTTAAATATAATAAAAAGGGATAAAAAAGTTCCAGAGCCAATGACTCTGGAACTTTAATAATATTATGAACGAAGTTTAACTTCGTATTTCTTATCAAGATTCTTAAGTATCTTCTTGACGAAACCATCAACTGTATCTGAACCAAATTCCTCATCCTTTGGAGTAAATACAACGCTGAAGGCCATGCTCTTTTTATCCTCAGGAAGCTGAGCACCTTCATATATATCGAATAAACTAACGCTTGTTACATATTTACAAGAATCTTTTATAATGTTCTCAACCTGTGCACAAGTGATATCCTTATCCATAACAAGTGCAAGGTCACGCTTATCAATAGCAAATTTAGGAAGTGGAACATATGTAGCTGAGTTCCCATAATACTTAGATATGGCAGCAATATCAATCTGAAGTACATAAGCAGGAACTCTCATATCAAGTTCATCCTGAATTTCATAAGTTACTTTACCCATGAAACCAATTTCTTCATCGTTGCACTTAATAATAGCTGTCTGGTATGGATGAAGGAAAGTCTTGTTTCCAGCTTCGTAAGTAAACTCAAGTCTGAATGTATCAGCAACAGTTTCAGCAAATCCCTTAAGTGAGAAGAAGTCTTCATCATTACCGAAGATACCTACACATAAAGTATCACGCTCATCAGGATATTCAGTAAGTGGAAGTGACTTAGGTATGAATATCTTTCCTAACTCAAAAAGTCTTCCTGATAAAGTTCCTCTCTTCTGGTTTCTTGAAATAGCATGAAGCATCTCGGAAACAAGAGTAGTTCTCATAAGAGAAAGGTCTTCATTAATAGGATTAATAAGCTTAATAGCTGTTCTTTCAGGTGCATCTTCAGGAAGCTTTAATAAATCAAAGTCTGAAGGTGAGAAGAAAGAATAATGTATAGCTTCATAAGCACCAGCACTGCAAAGTGCATTCTTTAACTTATATTCGCTCTTCTGCTTAAGATTACGTCCACCTAAAGTAACCTGAGCTGTAGGCATGAATGTTGATTTAACATGATCATATCCATACATACGGATAACTTCTTCTGAAACATCAGGATATGATTCCATATCTTCACGATATGCAGGAATACTGATTGTAAGCTTGTCACCATCAATAACAGGTGAAAAATCAAGGCTCTTAAGTATACGAAGAATATCCTCATCAGGAACTGTAATACCAAGAACACCATTTACTTTCTTGATGCTTACTTCCATTGTCTGTGGTTCAATAGAGTTACCAGTATTAACATCTACATGAGTAGAAGAAACTTTACCACAATCTAATTCTTCAATTAGGTGAAGGGCACGCTTCATAGCCATAACAGTTGTATATTCATTAACACCTTTAGAGAAACGAGCACTTGAGTCTGAAGACTGTCCTAAAGCTCTTGAGCTCTTTCTTATATTGTCACGGGCAAATTTAGCTGATTCAAATATAACCTCTGTTGTAGTATCAAGGATCTCAGAGTTAAGACCACCCATGATACCAGCAAGTGCAACAGGTTTCTTTGCATCGCATATAACAAGATTTGAATCATTAAGGGCAAATTCTTTTTCATCAAGAGTTACAATCTTCTCATCATTTTTTGCTCTTCTTACGTTAATCTGAGTTCCTTCAATATATGAACGGTCAAATGCGTGCATTGGCTGACCGAGTTCTTTTAATACATAGTTAGTAATATCAACAACATTAGATATTGCATCTAAACCAACTAAAGCAAGACGGCGTTTCATCCATGCTGGAGATTCACCAATCTTAACATCATATACATAGTGTCCTATGTATCTTGGACAAATGTCAGAAGCATCAACAGTTACTTTGAAGCCATCTAACTTTTTATCTGTTTCAGTATAATCAAGAGCTGGCTCTTTAACTGGTTTATTAAGAACAGCAGCAACTTCTCTTGCAATACCAAAGATACTCTGGCAGTCAGGTCTGTTAGCTGTTATTGATATATCAAAAATCCAGTCATCCATACCGAGAATAGGCTTAACATCTGCTCCAACTTCTGCATCATCAGGAAGTTCAAGAAGTCCGTTGTAGCCTGCACCAGGATAGTGGTTTTCAGTAAGTCCAAGCTCAGTTCCAGAACAAAGCATACCGAAAGATTCATATCCACGAAGCTTGCCCTGTTTAATCTTCATAACACCTTCAATTGTCTTATGGTCTTTAGCTGTTGCATAAACAGTTGCACCTATAAGAGCAAGAGGGAATTTTTTATCTTTTTTTACATTGTCGGCACCACAGCAAATCTGGAAAGTTCCATGTTCACCAGCATTTACCTGACATAAGCTAAGGTGGGTATCTGGTATGCCTTCACATGATTCAACAAGACCAACAACTACATTAGTTACGTCTTTACCAACTTCAATTAATTCTTCTACTTCAAATCCACAAGAGAATAGTTTTTCTTCAAGTTCCTGTGGAGTTACATCTATATCTACATAATCCTTTAACCAGCTTAAAGGTACTAACATGTACAATCATCCTTTCATTTTATTAATCATCTATCTGTTCTAATACTCTTAAGTCAGATTCGAACAATAACTTGATATTGTTATATCCGTACTTAAGCATTGCTATACGTTCGAGTCCTACACCAAATGCAAATCCGCTGTATTCGTTAGTGTCAATTCCACAGCCTTCAAGTACTTTGTTGTTAACAACACCAGCACCAAGAACTTCTATCCAGCCTGTTCCTTTGCAAAGACTGCATCCGCATCCGCCACACTGGAAGCAGCTTACATCAACTTCTACAGAAGGTTCTGTAAATGGGAAGTATGATGGACGAAGTCTTGTAGTTGTTCCTTCACCAAATATTTTCTGAACGATTTCATCAAGCATACCTTTAAGGTCTCCAAGTGTAATTCCTTTATCTACAACAAGTCCTTCCATTTGTGTAAACATAGGTGAATGAGTTGCATCATCATCTGAACGGAATAC
>JAILNW010000106.1 GCA_024691145.1 Lachnospiraceae bacterium | reverse complement strand
ATTACTCAGGTCATCTATATTATCTACAAACTGATTAATATAAGTATTTGTTTTCTGAACATGTTTAATTCTTTTCTTTTTTAACTTATCCAGAGTTCTTATATCTCCATCTGACAAATAATAATATTCGTTATCGTAATCGATTATTACATAAACCTTCAATTTGTCATGTCCAGCTTTCGAAAATACAATTCTTCCTTTTTCGTTATTCACATCTGCACCTCTTAATTACTTTCTTTTCGATAAAATCTCTGGCTCAGAATCTGTAATTAAAACTGTGTTTTCATAATGAGATGAAGGAAGTTTATCTATTGCTACAACTCCCCAGCCGTCTTCAAGAGTAACAACTTCACGGCCTCCAAGATTTATCATTGGCTCTATAGCTATTGTCATTCCTTTTTTAAGACGTATTCCTCTTTTATCAGTTCTAAAGTTAGGTATCTGTGGATCTTCATGAATTTCAATTCCAACTCCATGTCCGCATAACTCACGAACTACTGAATAACCATATGATTCTACATAATCCTGTATTGCTCCGGATATATCTCCAATTCTATAACCTTCTCTGGCAAACTTTAATCCTTCAAAGAAACTTTCCTTAGTTACCTGAACAAGTTTAGCTACCTCGGGACTAATTTCACCAACCGGCCATGTTCTTGCTGCATCTGAATGATAACCATTGTACATAACACCAATATCAACGCTTACAATATCTCCCTCCATCAATTTCTGTTTTTTTGAAGGAATACCATGTACAACCATTTCATTAACTGATATACAAGTTGATGCAGGATAACCTTTATAATTTAAAAATGATGGTGTGCATCCATATTTTCTAATAATACTGGCGGCAACTTCATCAATATGAGCTGTAGTAATACCTGGCTCAATTATTTTTTCTATTTCGTCATGTACGATAGCAAGCACATTGCCTGCTTCTCTCATCAATTCAATCTCTCTGTTTGATTTGATTGTTACTGACATAGATTATTCACCTAGCACCTTCACTATTGCAGCAAATACTTCTGCCATATCTACAGTACCATCAACTTCTTTTAATACATTCTTTGATGTATAGTAGTCGATAAGTGGCTGAGTCTGCTCATGATATACATTAAGTCTCTTCTGAACTGTCTCTGGCTTATCATCATCTCTTAAAATAAGCTCTGCTCCACATGTATCACATATTCCTTCTTTCTTTGGTGGAATATGCTCAAGATGATAAGTTGCACCACATGATACACAAGCACGTCTTCCTGACATTCTCTTAATGATGTTTTCATCTGGAACTTCTACATTGATTGCATAATCAATCTTCTCATTAATCTTAGCTAAAGCAGCGTCAAGAGCCTCTGCCTGTGGAATAGTTCTTGGGAAACCATCAAGTACATAACCATTAGCACAATCATCCTGTGCAAATCTGTCTATAACAAGATCAACAACTAATTCATCTGGTACAAGTAATCCCTGATCCATATATGTCTTAGCTTTCTTACCAAGCTCAGTTCCGTTCTTAATATTTGCTCTAAAAATATCTCCTGTTGAAATATGAGGGATAGAATATTTTTCAGCAATTTTCTTAGCCTGTGTTCCTTTACCTGCACCTGGTGCACCTAACATAATAATTTTCATATTGTAAATCCTCCATAAATATTATAATAACAATTAATTCTCAAAAAGCTGTAGGACATTCTGAAACCGCTATACTAAAAATAGCACAAGCGATTTCAGACTCTACAGCTATATATTACATGTTTAATTAATCATTTAAAAATCCTTTGTAGTGGCGTACTAACATCTGCGACTCAACCTGTTTCATTGTTTCAAGAACAACACCAACAACGATGATCATAGAAGTTCCACCAAAACTTACATTTGCACCAAATGCTCCTTCAAAAAAGATTGGCACGATAGCAACAATTGTTAATCCAATAGCACCGATTAAAATGACACTATTAAGAACACCTGTAAGATATTCCTGCGTTGGTTTTCCAGGACGGATACCTGGTATAAAACCACCCTGCTTCTTCATATTATTAGCAACTTCCATTGGATTGAAAGTTATTGATGTATAAAAGTAAGCAAAGAATATTAACATTGCTATATATAATATAAGTCCAACAGTGTATTTGAATTCACCAAAACTCGACATTTTAAACCATTGATTTGTTGAAAGTACCTTTAATATCTTAGGCAACAAACCTACTGACTTACCCTCTGCATCTAATCCTGATGCAGGTCTTATACCTTTAAGCTGTGCAAGCAAGATAGGCAACTGTAATAATGATACTGTGAAGATAATAGGCATAACACCTGCAGTGTTAACTTTAAGTGGAATATATGTATTCTGTCCACCAACCTGTCTTCTTCCCTGTACTTTTTTAGCATACTGTACCGGTATTCTTCTTTCAGCATCTGACAATATAATTACAAATGCAACGATAAATACGATAACTGCTATAATTACAACTGCACCGATTACAGCATTTACTCTGTTTCCTGCATTTGCTACAAACTGTGTAAATAAGTTTGTGATATCATTAGGTATTCTTGATACGATATTTATCAAAAGGATAATGGAAATACCATTTCCAACTCCTCTTTCTGTTATCTGCTCACCTAACCACATAAGGAAAGCAGAACCAGCAGTCATAGATAAAATCATCATGGCAATAACAGGTTTTCCACCTGTTATATAACCACTCTTTGAAAATCCTACTGCCATTGCAAAACTCTCCATAACAGCAAGAACTACTGTTAAATAACGAGTAATTTCAGCAATTTTCTTACGTCCATCTTCACCATCTTTTTGAATTTCTTCAAGTTTAGGAATAGCTATTGTTAATAACTGTATAATGATTGAAGATGTGATATATGGTGTTATGCTTAATGCAAACACTGATAATTGTGAAAATGATCCCCCTGTAAATGCATCGAAAAAATCTGCCCCCGAAAACTCGTTAAAAAATGCCTGAATGTTTGTTGAATCAATACCTGGCACAAACAACTGACATCCAAATCTAACGATAACCAAAGCCATAAATGTAAAAATGAACTTTTTTCTTAAATCCTCAATTTTCCAAGCATTTCTAAAAGTTTTAAACATTAGATCACCTCTGCTTTTCCACCAAGAGCCTCAATCTTTTCAACTGCACTAGCACTAAAAGCATTAGCCTTTACAGTGAGCTTCTTAGTTAATTCTCCATTTCCAAGGATTTTAACACCGTCAAATTCATTTCCGATAAGACCTTTCTTACGATCTGGTCCTTTTTTCTGAACTTCACTCTTTACAGTTAATAACTTTTCAATATCAACTACTGAATCGTTATCGAATCTATTTAATAATTCAATATCTATAGCAACTATATCTTTTGAATTACGATTAGTAAAGCCTCTCTTAGGTAATCTTCTATATAAAGGCATCTGTCCACCTTCGAAACCTATTCTAGGTGCTCCAGAACGAGCCTTCTGTCCTTTGTGTCCCTTACCTGCTGTCTTTCCGTTTCCTGAACCATGTCCACGACCTCTTCTGAAATTATCACTGTGTACTGAACCTTCTGCTGGTTGTAAATTTGATAAATTCATACCTACACCTCCTTACATTCTGAAATTAATGTATTAAATCTCTTCAACTTTAACTAAATGTTTAACCTGGAATAACATTCCCTTAACTGCATCATTGTTAGGTAACTCAACAGATTTGTTAAGCTTTTTAAGACCTAAAGCTTCAACAGTTTTTCTATGCTTAGGAATTGCTCCGATAGTTGATTTAACTAAAGTAACTTTTAATTTATCTGCCATCTTCAATTCCTCCTAACTATAAGCTCTCTACAGACTTACCACGAAGTTTAGCAACTTCCTCTGGAGTCTTTAACTGGCTTAAGCCTTCAATTGTTGCAAGAACAACGTTCTGCTTATTATTAGAACCTAATGATTTTGTACGGATATTCTTGATACCTGCAAGCTCTATAACCGCACGTGCAGGACCACCTGCGATAACTCCAGTACCTTCAGGAGCTTTCTTAAGTAATACTTCTGCACTACCAAACTTTCCGATATAATCATGTGGTATACTTAAGTTTTCATCTATAGGTAAAGAAATTAACTTCTTTATAGCATCTTCTTTTCCTTTGCGGATAGCCTCTGGAATTTCAGTTGCTTTACCTAAACCGGCACCAACGTGTCCATTTTTATCACCAACTACTACTAATGCAGTAAATCTGAAGTTACGTCCACCTTTTACTACCTTAGTAACACGCTTGATTGATACTACTTTATCTTCTAAATTTAACTGACTAGCATCAATTATTTCACGTTTCATGCGTATTTCCTCCTTGTCTAAAATTCCAGACCAGCTTCTCTAGCTGCTTCTGCTAATGCTTTAATTTTACCTTCATAAATGAAGCCACCTCTATCGAATACTACATTAGTAATACCCTTATCGATTGCTTTCTTAGCTATAACTTTTCCTAAGTAAGCTGCTGCTTCAACATTATTAGTTTTCTCTAATTCTGCCTTAACATCCTTCTGAAGAGTAGATGCTGCGACTAAAGTGTTTCCAACTGTATCATCAATAATCTGAGCGTACATATGATTATTACTTCTGAAAACAGCTAAACGTGGTCTTTCGGCAGTACCTGAGAAACGATTACGTATTTTCATGTGCTTTTTAACACGAACTTTTTGTCTTGATTCCTTGCTAACCATTTGTTTTCACTCCTTTAACTATTTTTTACCAGTCTTACCAACTTTACGTCTGATAACTTCATCAGCATACTTAATTCCCTTGCCCTTATATGGCTCTGGAGCTCTCTTTTCTCTGATGTTAGCAGCATATTGGCCAACTTTTTCTTTATCTATACCTTTAATAATGATCTTGTTAGCGCCGTCTACTACAGACTCAACACCTTCAGGATCTGTCATCTCTACTGGATGAGAGTATCCTAATGAAAGAACCAACTTCTTTCCCTGCTTAGCTACCTTGTAACCAACACCGTTAACTTCAAGAACTTTCTCATATCCCTGAGTAACACCAACAACCATGTTGTTGATTAATGTTCTTGTAAGACCATGTAAAGATTTCATTTTCTTAAGATCATTAGGTCTCTTAACTACAACTTCTGCACCCTCAACAGTGATTTCCATCTCAGATGGTAATACTCTTTCAAGAGTACCCTTTGGACCTTTTACAGTCACTTTATTATTTTCTGCAACATCAACAGTTACGCCTGCTGGTATTGCGATAGGCATTCTTCCTATACGTGACATGCCCGCACCTCCTAAAATTATTGTAATTGATATATCTTAAAGATTAAAAATAACCCTTGATATTATTATAACTTGTTATCTAATTATTTCAACTGAAAACTACCAGATGAAAGCTAATACTTCGCCACCAACATTAAGTTCTCTTGCAACCTTATCAGTTACAACACCCTTGTTAGTTGAGATGATAGCAATACCAAGTCCTCCAAGCACCTTAGGAAGTTCATCCTTATTAGCATATACACGAAGACCAGGCTTTGAAATTCTCTTAAGTCCTGAAATAATCTTAACGTTCTTGTCTTTACCATATTTTAAAGTTATATGGATTGTATTAAATCCACCAACTTCGATAACTTCATAGTTCTTAATATAACCTTCATTTAATAAAATCTCTGCGATTGCAAGTTTCATCTTTGATGAAGGTACATCAACTGTATCATGTTTTGCAGTATTTGCATTACGGATTCTTGTAAGCATATCTGCGATTGGATCGCTCATTGTCATTGTAATTGCCTCCTTTCCAAATTCTACCAGCTTGCTTTCTTAACACCAGGTATCTGTCCCTTGTATGCCAATTCACGGAAACATATTCTGCAAATTCCGTATTTTCTTAAATAAGCATGTGGACGACCACATATCTTGCAACGGCTATACTCTCTAGTAGAGAATTTAGCAGGACGTTGCTGTTTAATCTTCATAGAAGTTTTTGCCATGACCTGTTCCTCCTAACTATTTACTGAATGGCATTCCAAATAATGTCAATAATTCACGAGCTTCTTCATCTGTCTTAGCAGTAGTTACGAATATAACATCCATACCTCTTACCTTATCAACTTTATCATATTCGATTTCAGGGAAGATTAACTGCTCTTTAATACCAAGTGCATAATTTCCTCTACCATCGAATGCATTAGGATTAACACCTCTGAAGTCACGTACACGAGGTAAAGCAAGATTTATAAGACGATCTGCGAATTCATACATTCTGTCACCTCTTAATGTTACTTTACATCCGATGTTCATGCCTTCTCTTATCTTAAAGTTGGCAACAGATTTTTTAGCCTTTGTAGGGATAACTTTCTGTCCTGTTATAATTTCAAGATCCTTAATGGCTGCATCTAATGCTTTAGCGTTGTCTTTTGCTTCTCCAACGCCCATATTTATAACTATTTTATCAAGCTTAGGTACTTGCATAACGTTCTTATATGAGAACTTTTTCTGCATACCTGCAACGATTTCGTTCAAATAAGTTTCTTTAAGTCTATTCAACGATAAGACCTCCTCTCTTAATTATTAGATTGCTTCTGCATCTTTGCCAGCAACTTTTGCAAGTCTAGTTACTTTTCTCTTGCCATTCTCTTCTTCTACTTTGAATTGGATTCTGGCAACTTCTCCCTTATGAACGTACATAACGTTAGAAACATCAATAGCTGCTTCCTGGTGTATGATTCCGCCATTCTGATTCTGAGCACTTCTCTTGCTATGTTTGCTAACCATGTTTACGCCTTCAACAACAACTTTGCCGTCTTTAGCCTGGATTACTTTTCCTTCAAGTCCTTTGTTATGACCAGCTATAACTCTAACTGTGTCACCCTTCTGAATCTTCTTAGTTGACATATCTTACACCTCCTTATAATACTTCTGGAGCTAATGAAACAATCTTCATGAACTGTTTATCTCTTAACTCTCTTGCAACTGGTCCAAAGATACGAGTTCCCTTTGGATTCTTATCGTCTTTAATAATAACAGCTGCATTCTCATCAAATCTTATATATGAACCATCTTTACGACGAGTCTCTTTAACAGTACGTACTACAACAGCCTTTACAACATCACCCTTCTTAACAACTCCTCCGGGTGTTGCATCTTTGACCGAAGCAACGATTATATCGCCAATAGCAGCATATCTTCTTGTTGAACCGCCTAATACTCTGATGCAAAGTAACTCTTTAGCACCTGTATTATCAGCAACCTTTAATCTTGATTCCTGTTGGATCATAATAATACTCCTTTCAGTCGTATTAGTTAATAACTATTACATAATAATTATAACTTATATTATTTTGCTCTCTCTATAATTTCTACAAGTCTCCATCTCTTATCTTTTGATAATGGTCTTGTCTCCATAACTTTTACTCTATCGCCAATCTTGCACTCATTATTCCCATCATGAGCCTTAAGTTTGTAAGTTCTCTTAACGATTTTCTTATATAATGGATGTTTTACGTGGTCAACAACTGCTACTACAACAGTCTTATCCATCTTATCACTTATAACTCTACCTACACGAGTCTTTCTAAGGTTTCTTTCCACAACAATTCCTCCTTTCTAGGAATTAAGCTCTTGCTTTTTCAGAAATAACAGTTTGAATTCTTGCTATATTTCTTCTAACTTCTTTAATTCTGCTTGTATTCTCAATCTGATTTGTTGCGTTTTGGAATCTTAAATTAAAAAGCTCCTTCTTTGCAGCTACTAATTCATCGTTTAATTCTGTAGCTGATTTTGCTTTTAAATCTTCTACATAATTCTTAGTTTTCACTGCCCGCACCTCCTTCTAAATCTGCACGAGATACAACCTTACACTTAACTGGTAATTTGTGTGTTGCAAGACGAAGAGCTTCTCTAGCTACTTCTTCAGGAACTCCTGCAATCTCGAACATAACGCGTCCTGGCTTAACAACTGCTACCCAATACTCTAAAGTTCCTTTTCCAGAACCCATTCGAGTTTCAGCTGGTTTTGCTGTAACTGGCTTATCTGGGAAAATCTTAATCCAAACTTTACCACCACGCTTAATGTAACGTGTCATTGCAATACGGGCTGCTTCTATCTGATTAGACTTAATCCAAGCTGGCTCTAATGCTACGATACCATACTCACCATTAACGATTTTATTTCCTCTAAGCGCCTTACCCTTCATTGTTCCACGGAACTGTTTACGACGCTTTACTCTCTTAGGCATTAACATTATTTATCGCTCCCTTCCTTGTTTGCTTTTGTTGGAAGAACTTCACCATGGTAAATCCAAACTTTAACACCTAATTTACCATATGTTGTATCTGCTTCTGCGAAACCATAATCAATATCAGCACGAAGTGTCTGAAGAGGAATAGTTCCTTCACTGTAGAACTCAGTACGAGCCATATCAGCACCACCAAGACGACCAGAAACTGCTGTCTTGATACCCTTAGCACCCATCTTAATAGTTCTTGACATTGTTGACTTCATTGCTCTTCTGAATGATACACGGTTCTCAAGCTGCTGAGCGATATTCTCTGCAACAAGCTGTGCATTGTTATCTGGCTTCTGAACTTCCTTAACATCTATGAATAACTTCTTAGTAGTTAATTTAGCAACTTCAGCTTTAAGTTTTTCAATCTCAGCTCCACCTTTACCGATTACGATACCAGGCTTTGCAGTGTAAATATAAACTTTAACCTTATCAGCTGATCTTTCGATATCGATCTTAGAAACACCAGCGCTGTATAATTTCTTCTTTACGAACTTTCTTATATTGTAATCTTCAACAAGATTATCACCAAAGTCTTTCTTATCAGCATACCACTTAGAATCCCAGTCACTGATAACTCCGACTCTTAAGCCATGAGGATTAACTTTTTGTCCCATATTGCCCTCCTATCTTTCATTAAGCACGATTGTAATATTGCTCATTCTCTTCTCGATTCTGTAAGCTCTACCCTGTGCTCTTGGTCTTACACGTTTCATCGTTGGTCCTTTGTTTGCGTAACACTCTTCTATATAAAGGTTCTCAACACTCATGTTGTTGTTATTCTCAGCATTAGCTATAGCTGATTTTAATAATTTAGCTATTATGCTAGATGCATATCTTGGATTATAAGTTAATATTCCAAGTGCAGTCTGTACATCTTTACCTCTGATGGCATCTAATACGAAACATGCTTTCTGAACTGATACTCTAGCATATGATAATTTAGCGGAAGGTCTAGTATCTCTAAGTTCTTTCTTATCTCTCTTTATCTGAGTTCTATGTCCTCTTGCCATGGATAAAAATCCTCCTTTCGAAATTCAAATCACACTACCCCTGAAGCTGGTTCAAAAGAACCCTGCTTCATAGGAAATGTAAATATATCTATATCTTATCTATTATCTTCTTGACTTCTTCTCGTCTTTTCCGTGTCCTCTGTAAGTTCTAGTTGCTACGAACTCACCAAGTTTGTGTCCAACCATGTCTTCTGTAATATATACAGGCACATGTTTTCTTCCATCATATACAGCGATTGTATGTGAAACCATCTGTGGGAAGATTGTTGAACGACGTGACCAAGTCTTTATAACCTGTTTGTCGCCTGAAGCATTCATTGCATCAACCTTTTTCAATAAATGATCATCAGCGAATGGTCCCTTTTTAAGTGAACGAGCCATATGTGTAACCTCCTTATGATTGATTATTTAATCGCTTTACCGTCTCTTCTTCTTACGATCATCTTATTAGACTTATTGTTCTTCTTTCTAGTCTTAAGACCAAGTGCTGGTTTACCCCAAGGAGTAACAGGTCCTGGACGACCGATACCGCACTTACCTTCACCACCACCGTGTGGATGGTCATTAGGGTTCATAACAGAACCACGAACTGTAGGTCTAATACCCATGTGACGCTTACGTCCGGCTTTACCAATGTTAATCAATTCATGATCAGGGTTACCAACCTGACCTACTGTTGCTCTGCAAATGATAGGTACCATTCTCATTTCTCCTGAAGGAAGTCTGAGTGTTGCATATTTACCCTCTTTTGCCATAAGCTGAGCAGCATTACCAGCTGAACGTACTAACTGAGCACCCTTTCCAGGATATAACTCAACATTGTGAATTAATGTACCTACTGGAATCTCGCTAAGTGGAAGGCAGTTACCAACTCTAACTTCTGCGTTAGCTCCGTTCATAACTTTCTGTCCTACTTTTAATCCGTTAGGTGCTATAATATATGCTTTCTCACCATCTGCGTAGCAGATAAGTGCGATATTTGCTGTTCTGTTAGGATCGTACTCGATTGACTTAACAGTTGCAGGTATATCGTCTTTTCTTCTCTTAAAATCTATAATTCTGTATTTTCTTCTAGATCCACCACCATGGTGTCTGACAGTTATCTTACCCTGGTTATTACGTCCTGCTGTCTTCTTTAAAGAAGAAGTAAGTGATTTTTCAGGCTGACTTGCTGTAATTTCTGCGAAATCAGAACTAGTCATATGTCTTCTAGAAGGTGTATATGGGTTAAACTTTTTAATTCCCATTTGTTACACTCCTTTCAATTCTGATAATTTGTTATCACGCTTTATTGCGTATATTCTTAATCTAAATATCTAATTAGCTGAATACTTCAATCTCTTTGCTGTCTTCAGTTAACTGTACGATAGCTTTTTTAGTTTTAGCAGTCTTTCCAACGATAGCACCACGTCTGCGGCTCTTTCCGTCACAGTTCATAGTGTTAACTTTAGCAACCTTAGTTCCTTCGAACATCTTCTCAACTGCTTCTTTTATCTGATTCTTAGTTGCATCTGGATGAACAAGAAATGTGTATTTCTTATCAGCCATAGTGCTCATACTCTTCTCAGTAATAACCGGTTTAAGTATAACATCATAATACTTTAAATCTGCCATTATGCGTACACCTCCTCGATTGCTGCTACAGCATCCTTAGTTACTACTAATGTATCATACTTAAGAATGTCATATACATTAAGTGTGCTTCTTACCTGTCTCTTATCATCTTCATTAACAACTTCGATAGAACTTGTTCTAACTGTTGGAATGTTGTTAGCTGATAAAATGAGGTTATCGTTCTTTCCGTTAGTAACGATTAAAGCTTTCTGTACGTTAAGATTGCTCATTACGTTAGCTACTTTCTTAGTCTTGATCTCATCAAGTTCAAAACTATCAAGAACAATAATCTTGCCTTCATTAACTCTTGAAGTTAATGCTGACTTTAATGCAAGAGCTTTCTCTCTCTTATTCATCTTGAATGAATAATCTCTAGGAGTTGGAGCGAATACAACTCCACCACCAGTCCACTGTGGAGATCTTGTAGAACCCTGTCTGGCATGACCTGTTCCCTTTTGTCTCCATGGCTTTCTTCCGCCACCGCTAACTTCTGAACGAGTCTTAGCTTTCTGTGTTCCCTGGCGTTTGTTAGCAAGCTGTTGAACAACTGCCATCTTTACTAAATGTTCATTTATCTCAACTCCGAAGACTGCATCGTTAAGTTCCATGTTACCAACTTCGTTGCCTTCGATATTGTAAACTACTACTTTTGCCATTTATTGTTCCTCCTTCCTTAGCCTTGTACTTTTACTGATTCTTTTAATACTACTAAAGATTTCTTAGGACCTGGAACAGCTCCCTTTACTAAGATTACGTTGCTATCAACGTCAACTCTTACAATCTCTAGATTCTGAACAGTAACTTTTACTGAACCCATATGTCCAGGCATGTGTTTTCCTTTGAATACACGGCTTGGATCCGAACAAGCACCATTCGAACCTGCATGGCGATGATACTTAGAACCATGTGCCATAGGTCCTCTTGACTGACCATGTCTCTTGATCGCACCCTGGAATCCCTTACCTTTTGACTTAGCTGTTGCATCAATCTTATCTCCAGCAGCAAAGATGTCTGCTTTGATAACCTGAGCTAATTCATAATCTGCAGCGTTGTCAAACTTGAATTCTTTTAAGAACTTCTTGCAATCTACACCAGCTTTTGCAAAATGACCCTTCTGAGCCTTTACAACGCCGTTACGATGTACGATTGTCTTACCTTTAATATCTTTTTTGATGATCTTTTCTTTAGCATCACCAAAACCAACCTGTACTGCACTGTATCCGTCGTTCTCAACAGTTTTAATCTGAGTAACTACGCAAGGACCAGCTTCTAATACAGTAACCGGAATTAAAACACCATTCTCATCAAAGATCTGAGTCATTCCGACTTTCTTAGCTAATATAGCTTTCTTCATAAATCTGCACCTCCATTAAATCTACAGCGGATTACACATTACGTGCAATCATCCTAGATGGCTTACTACAAAGTGCTTGGTCTCTATAAAGAGCGCTTGGACTCTATAATTAAACCCTAAAGGATTCTTTCATAATAAATTGTTCATCAAGAATTATTTCATCTTGATATCAAAAAATACACCTGCTGGCATCTCTAATCTCTGTAAAGCATCTACAGTCTTCTGAGTTGGAGCAATGATATCGATTAATCTCTTATGAGTTCTCTGCTCGAACTGCTCTCTGGAATCTTTGTCCTTATGAACTGCTCTAAGAATAGTAACTACTTCCTTCTTTGTTGGAAGTGGCACAGGTCCGCTCACCTTTGAACCTGTTTTCTTTACAGTTTCTACAATCTTTCCTGCTGACTGATCTACTAACTGATGATCATAAGCCTTAAGTGTAATTCTCATTAATTGACTTGCCATAAAAAAAGTCGCCTCCTTTTCGTACTATTAAGCACAACAAGCGGTGACTGTACACTCTCCCGTGTGTATCGCAATACAACTCCTAGCAATTTAACACACGTTTATCTGCCCTAGGCAGAAACCTATATGGTACAGTGACTTGTCGCCAGTTTTATAACTTGACATTCGCTCCACGGAAAACCTATATCTTCGATATAGCAACCTCACGCTTCTTCGCTATCAATGTCACAACATGTATAAGTTTACACTAGTTTTTATCTTCTTGCAACACCTTTTTTTAATTTTTTTAATATTTTTTTGTTCTTTTTTTAATACAATCAAAAACAGTCCCAAAATCATTGATGCTGTAAAAAACTAACAATTTATCTGGGACTGTTACACATTGTATTATATTTACTTATTTTCCCATCTTCCTGATGCACCACATGGAAGTACTAATCCATTGCTGCTTACTGGAAGACCTATCTCATCAGCCACTGCTTTTCCACCAAATTTTGATGTTACTTCTATATTAATCATGTATGATAATACTGCTGGCTGTAATCCTGTTGTATATGAATTAATTAAGAAAAATAATGGATTATCTGACATAACCTGTGTACAAAGCTGTATAAACGGATGTATCTTATCTTCTATCTTCCATATCTCTCCCTTTGGTCCTCTTCCATATGAAGGTGGATCCATTATTATTCCATCATATTTATTACCACGTCTTATTTCTCTTTCTACAAACTTAACGCAGTCATCTACTATATATCTTATAGGTGCCTCCGAGAGACCACTTGATGCAGCATTTTCTTTAGCCCATGTAACCATACCCTTTGATGCATCTACATGCGTTACCTTTGCTCCTGCCTTTGCTGCTGCCACTGTGGCGCCTCCTGTATAGGCAAATAAATTAAGTACCTTTACTTCCCTGTCAGCTTCTTTTATAATTTTACTAAACCAGTCCCAGTTAACTGCCTGTTCTGGAAATAAACCTGTATGTTTAAAACTGAATGGCTGCAGATTAAATGTTAAATCTCTGTATCCTATCTTCCACTGCTTAGGCAAATCAAAGAATTCCCATTCTCCGCCACCTTTATTACTTCTATGATAATGGCCATTCATTTTCTTCCAGCCCATATGTTTCTTAGGAGTATTCCATATAACCTGAGGATCTGGTCGTACAAGCATATACTTTCCCCATCTTTCAAGTTTCTCTCCATCAGAACAATCTATTACTTCATAATCTTTCCAGTTATCAGCTATCCACATATATGTATACCTTTCTTTTTATATCTTTAAAATAATTATTTCATCATTTAGTTATTATACATTCCATTTCCCTTCTTTAAAATAATATTCTATTTTTTGAAAATAGTCAATAAAAACCTCACATAAATAATACCTTAACAATTTCAAATGTTACTGTTCACGCTTAACTTTCTCCTACAGGTCGCAGACCATCCTGAACCACAATCTTATTTGACTTTTATATATTAAAATGCTAATATTTATATATTATCGTAGAGAAATGAGGGATTATATGCTAATTAAAATAGGAAACTTCGATTGTACAGAATGCTGGGATGGTGTCTTTTATAAGAAATTATCTGACTATCCACATATAACTGAGTGGGAAATCCAAACCATACTTGATTTTATAGAATATGAAAAATCATATAATCGCCCATGCGAGATAGAGGCTAAATCTTCTATATTAGATGCAATTGAAAATTATAAAGAATTATATAAAGAAGGTATACGAGTAAATGTACCTGAAAAGATTACAGAATGTACTGCATGTCCAAAATATAAGGGCTGTATGACTGATTATGTCTGCCATACAGCTCCTATCGAAAATGCTATTAAAATATTGGACTGTGGAAGTCTGCTGTCTCCTGTTAAAGCAAGAAACATTTCAGCCTGCGAATTAAAGGCAGAAAGCAGAAATGCAGCCAATGACCCAGAAGATTTCTTTTTATATATAATGTTCGCCTGGGGCAATTGTCAGGCTGGTGACCGTCTTGTAATGGAAAGAAAGCTTGGCAGATTTCCAGATGAAACTGACCTTAGCACAAACTTCACGCCCGGAGTACGTTTCTTTTTCAAATATGATACAATCATAAAGCATCCTGCTGCAACATTTGAGGGTGTATTGCCTTTAAAAATAAAGGATGAAGTTATTCTTAAAGACTGGGTTTATTCAATTATAATACCTGAAATGTACAGAGAGATTATGACTCCCCACATACCAGCAACACTTAAGGATAAAGTTCACTTTATTGAAAACGATTGTAAAGATATATGGGAATGGTCAGAAAAGGTGTACGAATACACCGCACACCTCTAAACTACATATAGTATTATTTCCTCATTCTCATAAGAACCATATTTTATAAAACTAGCGTATCTTTTAATTATATAAGGTTCATCATCATAATCAGCTTCCAATGCTTTAAAAGTATCATCAACATAATCGTCCCTATACTCAGCAAATCTTTTTTGTAAAAACTCTTTTCCTAATTCTGCTGAAGCACCACTAACAATTTCTTCTATTGAATAATCCTCATATTCCCACAATTCATCTAACACTGAGTCTACAACAACCAAAACAGGAGTAAAGCCTTTTTCCTTACCTCATTTCAAATTTTCTTATTTAATATATCTCTCTGAAAACTCATTGAGTACCTTCTTCATACCGCCATCAAGCAAAAATTTCCCTTTATTCAAAATATCATCCGGTACTCCGCCATAATATGCTTCTGCTATTCCTCCCGCAATAGCTGCTATAGTATCGCTGTCTCCACCAAGTGATATAGCTCTTCTTATGCATGACTCATAATCATCTGTTTCAAAGAAAGCCTCAATAGCTGGCGGAACTGAATATTTTGATCTTGAGTTAAACTCGTAACCTGCTCGTATCTGTTCTATAGGCTTAAACTTTATCCCGAAATCCCTTTCAAGTTTTTTCTTTATATATGTCTTATCCATTCCTTTTCTTGCAAGGAAAACCGCAATTGCAACAGCTCTTGCGTATCTTATTGCCTCTCTGTTTTTATGTGTGTAGTAACAACTCTCATAAACCTGTTTTAATACTTCCTTTTCACTTTCAAATGCCCAGCCTATTGCAGATACTCGCATTGCTGCACCATTGCCATAACTTCTCTGTACTGTAATTTCCTCATCCTCTGCCCAGTTTTTAAACATTTGTCCAAAACCTGCATATGGATATCTTTTATAATAAGCCTTAATATATGTAGCATAGCATTTTCTAGGAACAGACTTTCCCATATTCAAGATACTTTCTGCAATTGCACAAGTTAACACTGTGTCATCAGTAAAATGAGACTCACTACTGAACAATTCAAAATCTTCTGTTTTAATATTATGCCATTCGTAATATGAACCAACGATATCACCAACTACTGCACCATACATTTATTTATGCCACCTTCTTTTGCTAATAAAAATCACTACCTATGTACAATATATTAAACTATCCATGTGTTTTCGTCAAATATATTAAAATATAATAAACAGCAAAGGCATAAAAAAAGATGCAGCCTTAAGACGGGTACGCATATAGAAGTTTTGCCCCGAAGCACTTCAAAGTGCTTCGGGGCATTGTATTTTATACAACTGCTAAGATAAATCAGAATTTGATGTTGCAAGATTAACATATACCCGTTAAAAGCCGCCAATATGACTTAATGTTTTAGAAGCGACTCTTGAACCTTCATTCATTGCATTTATAATATCACAATCTCTCAAATATGAACAAAGAAAGCCAGCATGATAACTGTCACC
>JAILNW010000089.1 GCA_024691145.1 Lachnospiraceae bacterium | reverse complement strand
ATGCATACATATCTTTAGGTAGCTCTCCATCATAATAATAAGATGACAGTCATACAGCTGTTAACTGCACGCCCAGCAATAACTTAACAGGAAAGTTATCACTTCGGCAATTATTCCTTTCAACTATAATCATATACCCCTGCGGTATCATATAATGTACTTATAATAATTGCGCCTCTACCATTCTTAATTGCATATATCATAACAACTTTATTGATACTTGTCAATAGTAATAAGAAAAACAACAACAATTATTATTAATTTGCAATTATAACTCATTGTTTTTGTAACTATAAATAAGATACAGTACAAGCAAGATCTGCCGGCCAAATCCATGTTCCATCTGTTATATCGTCTGGCGAGCGACTAGTGCAATGATTGGCACACAAAAAAACAATTACTATCAATTTGCAAATGCAACAGATAGTAACTGTTTTTTGGGATGTTATTAATTTATTTTACGGTTATCTGACTGCCATAAGTTCTTCGTCTTCTCTTATGACACTCTCATCTTCTATGTACTCCATTTTGCTTACTGATACTTCATATGCCACACGTCTTTCATAATCAGTATCATTAATTCTCTTCTGATATTCTCTTGACTGAATTCTTCCCCACACCTGTATATGTCCGCCAATCTCAAAGTTTCTTGCATATCTTGCATTACGTCCCCAGCATATACATGGAATATAGTCTGACTTTCCATACGGTCTGTTTACGGCTATAAGCATATCCGCGATTTCCCTTCCAAGTGGTGTCTTTCTGTAAACCGGCTCTTTGCATATGAAGCCATCAAGGAAAATGCTATTTGGTTTTTGTATCTCATCTTCACTGTCAAAAACACTTATTTCCCTAACAAATACTGATAATACCAATCTGTTTCTTACTTCGTCATGTCTGTTATAGGATCTGAATTGTCCGCTTACTTCCACAAATCTTCCTATATAATTCTGTTTTACGTCAATTAGTCTTTCTGAAATCATAAGTGGTATAACGTCATATGAATCGCTTAACCTGCTTACAGAAACCTCAAGGATATAAAACCCTTCTCCAAAAACATCATGACTGAATTCAAAATTCTTAACTACCTCTCCCGCCATAATTACCTGATTATTATCAAATATTTTATCTGTCATATACATGTTTCTCCTCTCTTATCTTAAAAAATCTTTCAGTATTTAACATCTATATAATTCTATTATCTACAAAACATATTTAGAACTTTTTCTTTTAATAATTTATTTACACCAATCGACATCTTTTATATCTTGTAACTATTCACGTTTAACTTTCCTAATAAGTCGCAGACCATCTGCTTATTCTAAACGTGAATAGTAACTATGTCTTATATATATGTTATACTTTATTATCAAATAATACAATTAAATAAAACTAAGATATTCTAAAGATTGTATAAACTTTCTAAAAATAAAATGAACTATTGTTTCTATTCATGAATTTTTCCTATTGTATTATTTTTTATTTGTGGTAAAATAGTATGTTGCAAGGATTTTTTTTGCATATTTTTAAAGAAAGAGGGATTATATGAGAACCAAAAGGGAAGATATAAGGAATATCGCTATTATAGCACACGTTGATCATGGTAAAACTACATTAGTAGACGAATTACTTAAACAAAGTGGTGTATTCCGTTCTAATCAGGAAGTTCAGGAAAGGGTTATGGATTCCAACGATATAGAAAGGGAACGTGGAATCACTATTCTTTCAAAGAATACTGCAGTTTTTTATAAGAATACAAAGATTAACATTATTGATACTCCTGGTCATGCTGACTTCGGTGGTGAGGTTGAGCGTGTACTTAAGATGGTTAATGGTGTTATTCTTGTTGTTGATGCATTTGAGGGTGCCATGCCTCAGACAAAGTTTGTTCTTAAGAAGGCACTTGAATTAGATTTACCTGTTATCGTTTGCATTAACAAGATTGACAGACCAGAAGCAAGACCTAGTGAAGTTATTGATGAAGTTCTTGAATTATTCATAGACCTTGATGCAAGTGATGAGCAGCTTGACTGTCCATTTGTATATGCTTCTGCAAAGGAAGGTATTGCCATACTTGAACTTGATGATTCTCCTAAGAACATGGAACCTTTGTTTGAGACAATCATTAATTATATTCCTGCTCCCGAAGGAGACCCTGATGCGGACACTCAGGTTCTTATAAGTACTATAGATTATAATGAATACGTAGGAAGAATTGGTGTTGGTAAAGTTGATAACGGTACAATTAAAGTAAACCAGGAAGCAGTTATAGTTAACGCCCATGAGCCTGATAAGAAAAAGAAAGTACGTATAAGCAAGCTTTACGAATTTGACGGCTTATCTAAGGTTGAAGTAACTGAGGCATCAATTGGTTCCATAGTTGCTATTTCTGGTATTACTGACATACAGATAGGTGATACTTTATGTTCACCAGAGAATCCTGTTGCCATTCCATTCCAGAAAATATCTGAACCTACTATTTCCATGGATTTTATTGTAAATGATAGTCCACTTGCAGGAAAGGAAGGAAAGTTTGTTACTTCTCGTCACTTAAGAGACAGATTATTCAGAGAGCTTAATACTGATGTAAGTTTAAGAGTTGAAGAAACTGAAAATGCTGACTGCTTTAAGGTTTCTGGCCGTGGTGAGTTACACCTTTCTGTTCTTATTGAAAATATGAGACGTGAAGGTTATGAATTTGCTGTAAGTAAAGCAGAAGTTTTATATAAGAAAGATGAAGATGGCAAGTTACTTGAGCCTATGGAAACATGTCTTATTGACGTTCCAGAGGAATTTGCAGGTACAGTTATAGAGAAGTTAAGTCAGAGAAAGGGTGAACTTCAGGGTATGTCTGCCGGTAACGGTGGTAATACACGTCTTGAATTTTCAATTCCTTCAAGAGGCCTTATAGGTTACAGAGGTGACTTCATGACTGATACAAAGGGTAATGGTATCATGAATACTCTTTTTGCAGGATACGGTCCATATAAGGGAGATATTCAGTACAGAAAACAGGGCTCACTTATTGCCTTTGAATCAGGTGAGTCAATTACTTATGGTTTGTTCAATGCCCAGGACAGAGGTACATTATTTATCGGACCTGGCGAGCAGGTTTATGCCGGAATGGTTATTGGACAGAACGGAAAGGCTGAGGATATTGAACTTAATGTCTGCAAGAAGAAGCAGTTAACTAATACACGTTCTTCAGCAGCTGATGAAGCACTTAAGTTAACTCCTCCAAGAATTTTAAGTCTTGAGCAGGCACTTGAATTTATAGATACAGATGAACTTCTTGAAGTTACTCCTAAGAATCTCAGAATTCGTAAGAAGATTCTTGATCCAACCATGAGAATGAGAGCAAAACGTAATCAGTAAATAAACTTTTATATAAACAAAGCTGTGTAGTCCAAAAGATTACACAGCTTTTATTAATATCATTTACTTACAAATATCAGCAACAACCTGATTAATTACTTTTCCATCAGCCTGTCCTTTAAGTTCCTTCATAACTTCTTTCATAATTGCACCTTTATTCTTAGTTGCAGCAACTTCAGCAAACTTTGTTGTTATTATTTCTTTTACTTCATCTGCTGATAAAAGCTTTGGTGCATATTCATTAATTACATCATATCTTGCCTGATACTGTTCCTTTAAATCAGCTCTTTCATCAGGGCATGTATCTATCTGCTCTTTAACACTCTTTAATTCCTTAAGAATTACTCTGTTAGCAAGTTCATCACTAATATCTTCTCTGCATCCTTCATCAATAGCTACTTTTTTAATTGCAGAAATTACAGATGAAATACTGTCTTTTCTTGCCTTGTCCTTAGCCTTCATGGCTGCTATCATGTCTTTTTGTAACTGTTCAAACTTCATTACATTACCTTCTTTCTTAATTAATGTGCTTTCGCTTATGTGTTATTATAGCATAAATCAAGGATTTTTCAAGGAAAAATTATTATACAATCATTGCTTGTTTGTTACAAATATCTTATTTAAAAAAGTTACAATTATTATAATCTTTGTATATATTG
>JAILNW010000021.1 GCA_024691145.1 Lachnospiraceae bacterium | reverse complement strand
GTTTGTTTATACCAGGTTTCATTTTTATATTTTTCAATAGTAAAATTACTGAACTTATTTAATACATCTTTATCTGAGTTTTTATCAGCTTTACTATATACATATACATCCTGTATATTTATATATTTGCACGAATTACATGTGAGCCACTGTTCTTCCATCCAAATGCCTTCGTCAGATACTGTATAACTTACATTTTTACTCACAGTATCATTTGCTATAACAAAGGATTTGTCTACATTGATTTTGCCATCACCTTTTACTTTTCTTAAAAGTTCAGGCTCATTACAGTCAATTGTAGCAATCTGTTCAAGATCCGTGCCTGAATATCTCCAAATATAGTATCTGTAATGGTTATGTTCACTATATTCATTATCAATCCATTCTTTAAATATAAGTTCTTTAAAATTATCCTTACTGTTTAGGTCACAAACATAATACTTTATGTCCATATCCTCATAGTAATCTATCTTTTGTCCAAGTTCATAATCCTGATCTTTATTAATAGTAAAATCATATGTTAAGTAACATGATTTATATGGATCTCCTCCAACAGCATCAACTTCATCTAAATTAAAAGTAACTGTTTTATAACTCTCTGTTTCATCTGAATAAATGCTATAATACGGTTCTGAAAGTGTAATCGTATCCATTTCACCATCATTATTCAGGTCAACAGAAATGCTTTTTGAAAAATGAACTCCGCTTTTATAATAATCGTCTTCATTTTTAAAGCCATAACCTCCGTTAAGACATTCATCCCAGTAACAAAGGCTTATTCCATCTTCCTTATATTCAGGTTCTTCAATATCCCCAGCTTTATCAAACATAGGAGAAACACACCATTCATCAAGATTTTTAGCTATATAAACATACTTTGTAATTTCACCCTTCTTTGCATTACTTACGCCTGGTTTATCAATTTTAATTTTTAATTCTGCAAGTTTATATTTATCAGTTCCTTTAATAAATTTTGATGCAGTAACCCTGCCTTCCATTTCATCAAAGAAATACTGAGAACCTGAAAAACCAGAATCCTTAACATGTGACATTTTACAAATCATTGTATAATTCCATTGATTAAGATAATGAACATATTGTTCTAAAGTATCTTCACAGGTATCTAATTTAAGGTTATTTATATTTTCATTCTGGTCCTCTTCTACGGCTTTCCTTTTTTCTTTACTGTACTTTATATACCCTGAAGAATCCACACTATTTCCATTTTTAATAAAATTATTACCTGCCACAAAATATGTAATAACGCCCGCTGCTGCAGAAACTGCTATACCAATTGCAAATCCGCCGAAAAACTGTTTTACATTCATAAATAATCCCTCCAAAATCAGCCAAATCTTGCAAGATTTTCAAATATATCCTCGCTTGATTCTAAAGCTCCATTATTATCAACATTATATTCCGTATACATATGAACATATCCTGTGCTATCTCCATATTTTACTTCAGCCCATTTGTTGTAATAGTCTTTTTCATCAAACATATCAGAGTTTATATATTTTATAAATGTAACTTCCGTTCCTTTGTTTATAATTGTTTTTTCAGAATTTAAATCTGGTTTTGTATAAATTGTTATATCTTTTAAAGTATTATGTTTTGTATCTTCAGGATAATTAATCCATTGTTCTGGTATTTCAATTCCATTTTCTGTGACGACGGAATTAACATCTCCATACATACAGTCTATAAAGTCAGCCCTCATAGTGGTTTCTAACTTTCCATCTCCTTTTATGCTATCTATGTCTATCTCATTTATAAAATCAAAGTAATATAATTTATTGTTATCATATCTGTAAATGTAATAATAAACAAGTTCTGTATCCATATTTCCTGGAACAAGAATATCAAGGAGACCATCATTTTTATCAAGGTCACAGATATAATAACCTTCATCAATAGTATCTCCAACAATTTCTATGTTGATATCAACATAGGACTCTGAAGTTTTTCCTCTGTTAATTACAATTCTTCCTCCGCCAATATTCATAGAATAATCACCATTATCAATAACTTTACTTGATACAAATGATAATTCTTCTTCTTTTGCATCACCATTGAAATCTGTCTTAATAACCTTATCAAAAGTAATCAGCTTTGAAAGTTCATACTCATCATATTCCTTTTTTACTTCATCTGCCTTTGTTTTTTTGGTATTTTCACTTTTACTGCTACTTTCAGTTGTCACATTACCCACATTAAAGATTTTATCAGTAACATGAGTTTTGTATAAAACTGTGCAAGTTATGGCAGAAAATGCTACTCCAGCAGCAATTCCTCCTACTAAAGCCCATTTACCCATACAGATATTCCTCCAATTCCTAATTAAACATAATTAAATTATCAAAAACATTACCTCC
>JAILNW010000007.1 GCA_024691145.1 Lachnospiraceae bacterium | reverse complement strand
TATAGTAAAAAAAATATGCTTTTTATGGGGTAAGGGGCATTATACCCTTTTTTACTGTTTGCAGATGTGATAATACAAAAAGAAGGACTGTGAAGTCCTAGGAAAATTTATTTTCCTATTTTTTCACAGCCCCTAAATTTTTATTCTAAAGATTATTGCTATCAGTTACGTTATCGTTTTCTGGTTTTTCTGTTGCTTCAGCTGCGGCTGTTGCCTCTGGCTCGCCAGTTGCTTCAGCAGTGGCAGCAGGTTCTGTACCATCAACTGTCTTATCATCAAGTAATATGTACTTAATGTTATGGTTCTTAGCAAAGTTCTCTGCATATGAGTTTGTGTTACATTTTATAATAACATTGCTCATATCAAAAGCACCCTGCGAAATATAAATAACGCTGTCAGGAATAGTGATTGTATATCCTTCGCTGTTGCAGTTAACAAATGCACCTGACTCAATTCCTAAAAGACCGCTCTTAATATCAATCTCAGAAAGCTTCTTGCAGTTATTAAAAGCATTCTTTCTTATGAACTTAAC
This sequence comes from Lachnospiraceae bacterium, assembly GCA_024691145.1. Taxonomy (GTDB): domain Bacteria; phylum Bacillota; class Clostridia; order Lachnospirales; family Lachnospiraceae; genus JAILNW01. The sequence continues at coordinate 1,551 of JAILNW010000007.1, read as the reverse complement.
ATGATTAATAACAACAGATGTTAATTCATCATTATCTTTAAGGGCTTCTTCAGCAATCTCAGCAATCTTAGTTTTATAAACTGTCTCAGGAAATTCAACAGATGTAAGCTTCTCTGCTAAACCATTAACTACTACATAATCTCCAGTAGAAGAATATAAAACATTGTTAAGTTTTACTTCACCCCAGTCAGCATCTTCATTCTCCCATGCTGCATCATTTACAAGCTTGTCATAAGCAGCCTTTGCAGTAAGTTCATCCTTATTAGCCTTTGTAAGAAGATGTGAAGGCTTAACACTGCTTACTATATTACCATCTGCATCTGCAATGTTAATTAACGGGTTGCCGTCTTCATCAGCAGTAGAAAATGCATACTTCTTAGTTCCGTTAATTAAGATACCATTAGCAACATCAGTAACTTCAAGTGAAGCATCAATTGTCTGAATGTCCTTAATATATGTAATATCCCATGCAGACTTCTCTGTATCGTAAGCACAGATAAATTCCTTGCTAAATGGGAATGACTGCTCATATGTCTCTCCACCAAGAACAATATCATCTGAATCAAGTACGCACCAGTAAATAGGAGCTTCTGTTACCTCTTCTCCTAAAGCAACTGAAGTAAACTCTTCATCAAGTGAAATCTCGTAAAGATGATTCTCTGAGTTGTAGTCAATATTTGCAACAACACCGTTACTATCAGCATAAAGCTTGTAGTTGCCACATGTGAAACTGTCAAGGTAAGGTACGATAACAGTTCTCTTCTCATCATTAAGTATAACCTTTATAGTTCCTCTGTCAAATGATACATACTTAATCTCGTAGCCAGCGATGTTAATAGGTGTTTCATTGTTTTCATCTGTTGGCAAATCTGTTGATTTGTATATATCAGAGAATGTAAATGTATCATTCTCTTTGTTATATGTAATTCCATAAAGAAGACATAAGTCAGTAGAGTAAATAAGTATAGGATGTTCCATATCCCATCTTGTGTCTCCGGCTGCATCTACATCTTCAACTTTGTAATCTTCTGTAATACCTATCTGGTAGTTATCGCTCTCTGCATCTACAGAATATGTGAAAGTCATACCAAGATATTCGTTAGTGTTAGTATGTGTTTCCTTCTCAACAAGATCAACAACTGGTACAGTAGGATCAGCTTCTTCATTATGAATTGTATTAGTTGAAGTCTCTATACCACGAATCTTATTGTAGAATCTATGATAATAATCCTTTGCAACGTCTACATCAATAATCTTCATCTTAATCAGTACCTTGGCTGAAACTACCAGTAAAAGTATAACAAAAATGAATGCAAGCAGACCTATAAGTAATCGCTTAACGCCACCAGTTTCTTTAATGTCATCATCGTCGTCATCAGAACTTATAATAATTGTTTTCTTTGCAGTGTCTGATTCTTCGATAACAATCTCTTCTTCAGGTTCAGAAGGCTTAGAAGTTTCTGTTATATCCGCTTTTTCAGTTTCTTCAGCTTCTTCAGCTTTTTCAGATACTTCTTCTTCTTTTGTTTATAATTCTAAGTCTTTCTCCTC
>JAILNW010000441.1 GCA_024691145.1 Lachnospiraceae bacterium | reverse complement strand
GTAATCTTGCTTGCTTTGATGTATAATAAATATTGTTATACTTTTTCATGGCAGAATAATTATAACACAAAAATAAGAATCCTTAAAGGAGTATTCCAATAAGGATTCTTTTTTTATAGGACTTTTTTCACAGCCCCTTTTGTTATATCAAATACTGCTGAAAGCCTGTATAAGAAAATGAAGGAAATAAGGGAAAATTATGGCATTAATAGAACAGAAGAGAAGATTGCAGGTTTTGAGGAGAAATATAAGGAGCTTCTTGCATCAGATGAGGTATTAAGAAATGCTTCTGAACTTATGAAGAGGAATGCAGAATATATTACTATATGGGATAAGCCTGAGGAGAATATAAGAAACATAGAAAATATAGTATTTGAAACATCCCAAGGGCTTCTTCTAGATGCAGATAATGAGAAATATATGCCTCATGTTACAGCATCAAAAACAGGTCTTTATAATACTGCCTGCTTATTAAAAGAATGGAATCTTAAACTGACAGAGGTATTGTATGTTACAAGAAGTTATGTTACAAGACATGGTGCAGGTATGCTGCCATGTGAATGTGATAAAACAGCACTTGGTGATATTGTATTTGATAGAACAAATGTTCATAATGAATGGCAGGGAAACATACGATATGCAAGTCATGAATCTTTAGAAGAATTTATTAATCCAGTTATCAATGATTTAAATGAATATAATAAAATCATGAATCATAAACCGCTTGTTTTATTATTAGTGACACATCTTAATGAAACAGGAAATCATATAATATTTCAAAATGAAAAGATAAATATAAGAGAATTTTCAAATCACCCAAAGGTTAAGGAAATTTTTGATAAAATATTATCTTCATTTTCTTTATATTCAGAAGATATATGTGGTACAATTTTCTAATTATATACTAATATTTACATAATTCCGGTCGATATATTAATTGTTAAGTATAGTTGCGTAAAAATCTAGGCAAATGTTTTAATACTGACAAAAGGAGCAGATGACGTATGGAGATTGGAGTTAGAAAGAAGAAAAGACTTGGAGACATATTATTAGAGCAGAAGCTTATTACAAGCGACCAGCTTGCTGAGGCACTTGTTGAAGGTAAAGCAAAGAAAACCAGAATAGGTGAAACCCTTGTTAACATGGGTGTAATCAAGGAAATAGATATTGCAAGGGCCCTTCAGAAACAGTTAGGAATAGGATATATATCACTTCAGGGGTATCATATAGATGATGATGTTCTTAAATTAGTAAGTGATCAGATAATGAAAAAGTATTGTTTAATTCCATATGAATTTGACCCTATTAATCCAAACGTGCTCCGTGTTGCCATGTCAGACCCAATGGACATCATGGCAATGGATGACCTCGCAATCGTTACTAATCTTCAGATAGAACCAGTAGCGGCAACACCTACTGATATAAAATCTACAATCGACAGATACTTTGGAACGTCAGAAGCCCAGTCTATGGCTGAACAGTATACAAAGGAGAAACTCGAACAGGCAAACAAAAAAGCAGAAGAAACTGCAGCAGCCAATGAAGAAATCGACAATTCTCCTATCGTTGTACTTGTTAAGACTATTATTGACCAGGCAGCAAGACAAAGATGTTCCGATATTCATATAGAAGCATTAGAGTCTAAGGTAAGAATCAGATATCGTATTGATGGATGTTTAAAAGAAGCTATGTCATACGATACAAGCTTACTGTCAGGTATCGTAGCCAGAATCAAGATCATTGGCGGAATGGATATCTCTGAAAAACGTAAACCACAGGATGGTCGTATTACCCAGGTAGTTGATGGGGTAGAGTACGATATCCGTGTATCTATATTACCTACCGTTTATGGTGAGAAGGTCGTTATGCGTATGACTTCCAAGCAGGGACTTACAAAACCAAAGTCTGCTCTTGGATTCTCACAGGAAGAAATGGAGAAATTCGACCGTATACTTGCTAACCCTCATGGAATTATCCTGGTAACGGGACCTACAGGATCAGGTAAGTCAACAACCCTCTACACAGCACTTAGTGAACTGAATACAGAGGACGTTAATATCATAACTGTAGAGGACCCGGTCGAAGCCAATATCAATGGTATCAATCAGGTACAGGTTAATGTAAAGGCCGAGATGACATTTGCAGCGGCACTTAGATCTATCCTCCGTCAGGATCCCGACATCATTATGATCGGTGAGATCCGTGATGGTGAGACTGCATCAATTGCCGTTAAAGCATCCATCACAGGTCACCTTGTTGTTAGTACACTCCATACTAACAGTGCAGCAGCAACTATTACACGTCTTGCAGATATGGGTATTGAACCATACCTTATAGCAGACTCAACAGTAGGTGTTATTGCACAGCGTCTTGTTAGAAGACTTTGTCCGAAGTGCAAAAAGGCCAAAATTGCGACAGACATGGAGAAGGAACTTTTAGGTGTAGACACGAATCAGGAACTTACAATATATGAGCCTGCAGGCTGCATGGATTGTAATGAAACTGGTTATAAAGGACGTATCGGTGTATATGAAATTATGTCAATATCACCTAAGATTAAAGCGGTAATAAGTAGGGGCGGAGATTCAGAAGAAATAAAGAAGGTGGCACTTGAAGAAGGAATGAGTACACTTCGTATGAGTGCCAGCAGGTACGTAGTTCAGGGAATAACGTCCATGCCGGAAATGAAGAAGATTTCATTTGAAGAGTAAAATGTTACTATTTGCAGTAAGGAAGAAATTAAAGTTCTGCAAATAGTAACAGGAATTAATAAGGAAATATAAAAAGAAACTATTAACAACAAAGCAAAGACTAAAAAAGATTGGGGGCAGTAAACATGGTTTCAATGGAGGAACTTTTAATTAATGCAAAGGAAAGGAATGCATCCGACTTACATATATCGGTTGGTGTATGTCCGAAGTGCCGTATCGATGGTTCACTTAGGGAAATGAATTACCCTATACTGATGCCACAGGATACAGAGGCACTTGTAATGTCAATTACAAAACCTTATCATCAGAGTATCTTGGATGAATATGGTGAAGTTGACTATGCTTATGCAATTCGAGATTTAGGAAGATACCGTGTTAATATATTTAAACAGAGAGGAACATATGCGGCTACAATCCGTCTTGTTGATACAGTAATTCCACAGCCGGAAAAACTGGGTGTTCCACCAGCAGTAGTTGATCTTGCAAACAGAAAGAGAGGACTTGTACTTGTAACAGGACCTACTGGTTCAGGTAAGTCAACAACACTTGCTTCTATTATAGGTATAATTAATAACAACTTCAGTTCTCATATAATTACACTTGAGGATCCTATTGAGTACTTGCACTCACATAAGAAATCAATTGTAAACCAGAGAGAAATTGGTATCGATTCAAAGAGTTATGCAAATGCATTAAGAGTTGCTCTTCGTGAGGATCCGGATGTTATCCTCGTAGGAGAGATGAGAGATTTGGAGACTATAAGTATCGCCCTTACAGCTGCTGAAACAGGACACTTGGTATTCTCCACACTCCATACAATTGGTGCAGCAAGTACAATCGATCGTGTTATCGACGTATTCCCGCCACACCAGCAGCAGCAGGTTAGAATACAGTTAGCCAGCGTACTTGAAGCGATTATATCACAGCAGCTTATTCCAAAAGCTGGAGGAAAAGGCCGTGTGGCTGCATTCGAAGTTATGCTTGCAAATCCAGCTATTAAGAACCTGATTCGTGAAGCCAAATCACATCAGACACAGTCAATTATGCAGACTAATAAAAAAGCCGGCATGCAGACTATGGACGATCACTTATTTGAACTTTACACGAGAAAAGAAATATCGGCAGAAAATGCAATTAACTTTGCACAGGATCCAATAACATTAATGAAGAAATTATTCTAAACTAACATAACAAGTATTGTTTGTGTTATAATTTAACAAAATAATTTAGCGAGATAAAGTAAAATTATTCATAAAAAGTTAAAATTCACTATAAAGTAAATAGTGAAAAATGTCGATATTATAAGATATAATCCAAATATGAACAAATTTTGAACAGATTAGGAAATGTGTCCTAAATTTGAACAAATTTTGAACAAACTAGTGACAAACAAAAAAAGTTGTGGTATTATATATATAAAGATGATAATACATACAAATAATACTAGTAATGGAGGTAGGTACATGAGCGTCTATGTATATGAAGCGGTTGATGCAAATGGCAAGAACAAAAAAGGAAGCCTTGAGGCCGACACACCAGAACTTGCAGCATCAATGCTAAAGGCGGATGGACTTGATATCATTTCCATTAAAGAAGGAAGTCTTCTTAATAAAGATCTTAACTTTGGTGGAAAGAAGAAAGTTACTCCAAGAGATATGAGTGTTTTTTGTAAGCAGTTCGTAAGTATTCTTGCAGCCGGTGTTACAGTTATTAATGCCCTTGAGATGCTTGCGGAACAAAGTGAGAATCCTACATTACAGGAAGCTTTAAAGGATGTTATGCTTTCGGTTCAGAAAGGTGAAACATTAGCAAGTGCCATGGCTGAGAATCCAGATGTATTCCCTAGCATACTTGTAAACATGGTAAGTGCAGGTGAAGCTTCTGGTAGTTTGGAGATAGCATTTGACCGTATGTCAACTCACTTTGAAAAGGACAACAGAATAAAAGCAATGGTTAAGAAAGCCATGATTTATCCTGTTGTAGTATTAGTTGTAATGGTTATAGTTATCGTCGCAATGTTAGTTCTTGTTATACCTAGTTTCGAAACAATGTTCGCAGACATGGGTATGGAACTTCCGTTTATGACTAGAATGGTAGTTGCCATGAGTAACTTCCTGCAGACGAAATGGTATATAGTTGTTGCATTTATTGCAGCATTAATAGTAGGATTTAAGATGTTTAAGTCAACTGACTATGGAGTACATGCTCTGGGAAAATTCAAAATGAAAGCTCCTATAGTTGGTAACATGACAGTAAAGGGTGCGTGTTCAAGATTCGCTAGAACAATCAGTACATTAATGGCAGCAGGTCTTCCGCTTATCGAATGTATTGATATTACCGCAAAGACTATGGATAATATATGGTTTAAAGAAGCATTACTTGATGCAAAGGAACAGGTTGCAAGAGGTGTTGCTTTATCAACTCCACTTGTTGAATCTGGATTATTTCCGGCTATGATTTGTCAGATGACAAGAATAGGTGAGGAAACAGGTAATGTTGAAGAAATGTTAACTAAGGTTGCTGATTATTATGATGAAGAGGTTGAAATTGCAACTCAGTCAATATCATCAGCAATGGAACCTATCATCATCGTTGTACTTGCTCTTATTGTTGGTGTAATGGTTATGGCTATTATGACTCCAATGTTTAGTATGTACAGTGGTATTGATAACCTTTAATGATTAATAATGCTTAGTGTGAAGCATTTTTAATAAAACCCCTAACAAATTCAAATCAGAAAAGGAGATTGATATTATGAAGAAATTGGATAACAAAGGTTTTTCTTTAGTTGAGTTAATCATTGTTATTGCCATTATGGCAATCCTTGCAGCAGCACTTGCTCCTCAGTTAATGAAGTATATTGAGAAATCAAGAGTATCAACTGATAAGCAGACTTGCGATTCAATTAAGAGCTGTATTAACACAGCAGTTGCAGAAGAAAATGTTTATAAGGAAGTAACTGCTACTGCAAACTTAGGTAAAGATGTAAAGGTTAAATTTACTGGAAATAATGATCCAGCTGTAACACCTTCTGGAACTTATACAAACTTTATTAATGAATTAAAGACAAGTTTAGGTAATGGTGGAAAACTTGCTCCAAAATCAAGTGGAGCTGAATACTTTGAAGCTACAATTTCTGTAGATAGTAATGGTAATGTAACAAATGTATCTGTAGATACTAATAATGGTGTAATGTCTAAATAATCTTTAATATAATTAATGAAGGAGTATGATATTATGAAAAAATTAGATAATAAAGGTTTTTCTCTTGTTGAGTTAATTATCGTTATTGCCATTATGGCAATCCTTGCAGCAGCACTTGCTCCACAGCTTATGAAGTATATTGAAAAATCAAGAGTTTCTACTGATAAGCAGACTTGTGATTCTATTAAGAGTTGCATTAATACAGCTTTAGCAGAAGAAAAGGTTTATGAAGAAGTAACTGCTACAACTCCAGCTGACATAACTATAACTATTGATAGTTCTGGAATTGATGATACATATCCAAAACTTGCTGCTGAATTAGCAACTAGCTTAGGAAGTGGTGGAAAGTTATCACCAAAGTCAAGTGGTGCAAATAGTTTTGAGGCTAAAATTACTGTAGATACTAATGGTAATGTAACAAGTGTATCTGTAGATACTGACAATGGTGTAATGTCTAAGTAATTTAATTTATATTAATACAAATCACA
>JAILNW010000426.1 GCA_024691145.1 Lachnospiraceae bacterium | reverse complement strand
CCCCATATACACCAAAATCCGAGTGAAACGAGGAATAGCGAAGCGACAAAACAGTGCTGAGTGCTGAGTTATGGAAATATCTTTAATTATAAATTTACTTATTTCTATATTATCTAATTCAGGTACTGTATTATATAGTCTTTTCAAAAAAATATTATTATTTAAATATTCTAACCACATATTTACCTCCTGTTTATTTACGGAAAGGATAGTGTGGTTTAGTACCATCAATCTTTCCTGTTCTTGGATTCTCTATAGGTCATACATTAAAATGACTACCTTCTGTCTTTATTCCATCTATTTCGTGTCCAAAAGAATGGTCCTGAATAATCATAGTTTTTCCATCCCTATTTTAAAATAATACTCTCTAGTTTCAATAACTTTTCCAGTATTTTTATCTACTATTGCATGACCGCCTGCATATTCGGCCTCTGTCATCTTTACTTTTTCTATTTTAAAAGGATGTTGAGATTCAACAATATTAGCATCTCTTTTTGCTGCTTGAAAAGCACCTTTTCTACTATGCAAAGCTTCTTCAACTACGTCATCACAAATGCCAGAGTCATTATGTACCCATATCTTAGCAACAGATACAAAGTATGTATGCCAGTCTTCTACCTCAAAGTTATAGGTCTTTGTTGGTTCTACTTCAACTGTTTCAACAAAAGTAACTTCAGCTTCTATGCCTTCCTCTGTCTCTTCATATATAAGTTCAGTAAGGTCTGACACAAGGTTATATGTATACTTTGATGTCTTCTTTCCGTCTTTTCCTTCTGTTACCTTTGATGTTCTTATTCCTTCTGCATCATATGTATAACTGTAAGTGATTCTGTCCTTTGACATCTTCACAAGTCTGTTCTGTGAATCATATGTAAGCAGTGCATCATTAATCTGTATATTTTATTCTATATGCATTACTTATAATAACAAATATTACAGACAACACAAGAAATCCAAGAGTTATTATACACAATCTTGTTATATTACCATCCTGCATAATTAGATTAGCATCATCATATGTTGAAAGACCTATGTTAAATGTATACTGATATATATCTGTAAGCTTTTCTTTTATCATTTCTGGTAACAAAAGAATCATTACAACAACCACACCTGACCAATATATGTTATTAATTAACAAGGCTATTCCCATAATAATGCATGAAAGCATTATATAGAATATCAATCTTAATATCATTGTCAATGCTACATATTTTTTTATTGATATGGCATATGGAAATTCCTCCATGCCATCTATACTATGTATTACATAGGACATGTCTCCAAAATCTGTAGTTAACAGGCTAACAAAGAAATCCTCAATTAGAAATACAGAAGATATAATACCTGATATAATTATTCCTAAGAAAGTCTTCCTTACCCTTATATTCTTTCGTCCGTTCTTTGTTGTCTTTATCATATATGCAACTTCTTTCTTCTCATCATTGCATATAAATGGCACAAGAAGTATTATAAGCATTAATACAAGAATATAGTTAATTCCTGATTTATTCTTGATATAATAATCTGCATTAAAGTCAAAGAACAATACTCCTTTATTGTCATACATCATGTGTTCTTCATATTTATTCAATATATACCTTGCTGTATCTGATTGTATTGTTGCTTCATTATACTCATCAAGGTAAGCCTGATAATCTTCTCTTGATAAGTTATGACTTATATATGCATCTGCTTTTTCTTCACATACTGACATAATATCTTCATAGTGCTGTACTCTGTTACTTATCCAGTTATAACCTTCTTCTGAATATTCTCCTGTCAGTTTATCCATATATGTTCTATATATTTTAAGGTCTATTTCTTCCGCTATAAATCTGTTATTATAACTTACAAAGCCATTAATAAGTAGAAGCAACAATATGGCTAACAATATCTTAAAAGATAATAATTTCTTTATTTCATATCTAATTTCCATACACAATTCCTCTAATCAAAATAGTACATATATGCTTCTTCTAATTTGCTACATTCTTTACCTTTTTCAGATACAGAATTTAATATATGTTCCTTGTCGCCAAAATCAACAATCTGGCCTTCTTTCATAATTATAATGGTATCTGCGCTTTCTTCAACGTCTGATACAATATGTGTTGATATTATAACTATTATGTCCTTTGAAAGTTTCTTTATCTCTTCCCTGAACTTTATTCTTTCCTTTGGATCAAGTCCTACTGTAGGCTCATCAAGCACAAGAACATCTGGCTTATTTAATAGTGCTATTATTATTCCAAGTCTTTGTCTCATACCGCCTGAATAGCTTTTTACCTTTTTATTCTTTACATCCTTAAGGTTAAATATATCAAGATAATAATCAGATACTTCTTCTATCTGCTTTTTATCGAGTCCTTTTAACATTCCAAAGTAGTTAATGTTATCAACTGCCTTAAATTCTTCGTATAGACCAAACTTCTGAGGAAGATATGAGAATCTTTTAAAGTATTCATCACCCAGTTCCTCTATTCTTACATCATCAAGTAAAATCTCTCCAGCATTTTTCTTAATAAGTCTTGCCATTGTATTCATTATGGTTGACTTTCCAGCACCATTAGGACCAAGAAGTCCATAAATGCCCTTTTCAAACCTCATTGAGAATTCCTTAACTGCTACCTTTTTTCCATAAGATTTAGTTACATTTTTAATTTCCAGCATTAATTAATCACCTTCTAATATTTAAAAATCTTTCTTCTGTTACCACTATAACCCCAATAACCTATAAATATAGATAATAATAATATTATTATATT
>JAILNW010000425.1 GCA_024691145.1 Lachnospiraceae bacterium | reverse complement strand
ATTTTAAAAGATTTTTTTGTAAGATTATGGAAAGAAAAATATGGTATGGACATACTTAATTATGTACTGGTTGTTTTAATAGTATTATTTACTGTTTTATACATAAAATACGGGAAAATGTACTTTACAATTAATGCAATTTTTGTTTTTTTTCTATTGTTAAGGTTTTTTGCAAAAAATCACAGGTTAAGGATATTGGAGAATGAGTATTTTATAAATATTTTTAAAAGATTTGTGCCAAAAAGAAAAAATAAAACAAAAGATGCTGATGAAATAATTGTTAATAATAAAAATGATAAGAGGGTTATTAAGGATGGAAAAATATTTTTTAAGTGTAAATATTGTAATCAGACATTAAGAATTCCTATGGAAAAAGGGAGAATTGTGGTTACATGTCCAAAATGTAAAAGAGAGTTTGAAATGACTACACATTTTGAATTAGAAAGATAAAAAATTAAAGGTTGCAATTATTAAAAAAATGTTATAGAATATATACGCATGTATTTTGATAAGAAAAAAAGCTCAATGCAAAAAAGGGAGAGCTGGGTTATGAAGATAGCAATGATTGGACATAAGCGTATACCTTCAAGAGAGGGTGGCGTTGAAGTTGTAGTAAGTGAATTAAGCACGAGAATGGTTAAAAGGGGACATAAAGTAGTTGCCTACAACAGAAAGGGACATCATGTTTCAGGGGAAGAAAATGATGGTGATATGAACTTAAAGTCATATGAAGGTGTTAAGATAATAAATGTACCTACCCCACAGAGTAAACAGCTTAATGCAGTTGTATATTCGTTTTTCGCTACAATAAGAGCGATATTTGGCAAATATGACGTAGTGCATTTTCATGCATCAGGTCCATGTGCCATGATAGGACTTGCGAAACTTTTTGGAGTAAAAACTGTTGCAACCATACATGGTTTAGACAGTCAGAGAGCAAAGTGGGGAGGATTTGCCAGCGCTTATCTTAGATTTGGGGAGAGAATGGCAGCTAAAAAAGCAGATGAAGTAATAGTTTTAAGTGAGAATGTAAAGAGATATTTCTATAGAACATATGGAAGAAGAACTATATATATTCCAAATGGTATTTCAAAGCCCGTTATAAAGAAAGCAAATCTTATTGAAAAGAAGTACGGTTTGAAAAAGGACGAATATATATTATTTTTAGCGAGAATTGTTCCTGAAAAGGGATTGCATTATCTGATAGAGGCATTTAAAAAGACTAACACTGATAAAAAGCTTGTTATAGTTGGCGGAAGTTCACATTCAGGAGATTACATTGAGGAAATACATAAGATGATTGAAAGTGACGAAAGAATTATAGCAACAGGATTTTTGCAGGGAGAGATGCTTGAAGAGTTGTTTAGTAATGCATATTTGTATGTTTTACCAAGCGATGTTGAGGGAATGCCTATATCTTTACTTGAAGCAATGAGCTATGGCAATTGTTGTCTTACAAGTAATATTGCTGAGAACAAGAACGTTATAGGAACATGTGGTGTGACTTTTAAAAAGTCTAACGTAAAGGATCTTAGAAAACAGTTGCAGTTTCTTTTAGATAATAAGGAGACTGTTTTAAGATTTAAAAGAAAAGCTCAGAGATATATATTAAGCAGGTATAACTGGGATGACATTGTTGATCAGACGATTGAACTTTATAAAAAAGCAGCAAGAAAAGGAAAAAAGAATAAATAGTTTATAAACAGTTTATAGGAAATGAGGGAAATGATGAAAGTTTTAAATGTTAATAAGTATTTTTATATAAAAGGTGGAGCTGAAACCTATTATTTTGAATTAACTAATATGCTTAGGAAACATGGCAATGAGGTTATGGAATTTTCCATGAAACATGAGAATAACTTTGAGTCAAAGTATAGCAAGTATTTTATCAACAATATTGATTATTATACTCAGACAAAACCTTATCAGAAAGTTAATAATGCACTTAAGATAATTTATTCAAGAGAGGCAAAGAGAAAACTTAATGCATTGTTAAGTAAGGAAAAGCCTGAGGTAGCACATCTTCAGAACTTTCATCATCAGTTATCAACTTCCATATTAGATGTGTTTGAAAAGTATGATATTCCTGTAGTTTATACAGCACATGATTTGAAACTTGTTTGTGGTAACTATAAGATGCTTACAGATGAAGGCATATGTGAAGCATGTAAGGGGCACAAGTATGAGAATTGTATTAAAAAAAGATGTGTAAAGAATTCTTTGGCTAACAGTGTTATAACATATCTTGAGATGACAAGAGCATATAAGAAAAAGATGATAGACAAGATAGATTATATTGTTACACCTAGCAGATTCTATAGAGATAAGATGATTGAGTTTGGAGTAGATTCAGATAAGATTGAATTCATACCGAACTTCATTGACCAGTCTAATTACGTACCATGTTATGAATCTGATGATTATTTTGTTTATTTTGGAAGACTTGCTGAAGAAAAAGGCATATTTACTCTTCTTGATGCCATGAAGATGGTAGGTGGACCTAAGTTGTATTTAATAGGTGGAGGTCCATTAGAAGCTGAGATAAAAAGAAGAGTAGAATTAGATAGCACCTTAAAGAAGAGAGTTGAACTATTAGGATACAAAAAGGGTGAAGAATTAAAGGATTTATTAAAGAGAGCCAAGTTTAATATATTGCCTTCTGAATGGTATGAGAATGGACCATATTCTGTTTTAGAGATGATGTGTCTTGGAAAGCCTACAATAGGAGCCAATATAGGAGGTATTCCAGATCTTGTAAGGAATGGTGAATGTGGCTATTTATTTGAAAGTGGCAATTATAAGGATCTTGCTGCAAAGATTAATATGTTATGTGAAAACCCTGATGATATTGTGAGTATGGGCAAAAATTGTAGAAAGGTTATTGAACAGGAACATACAGCAGATGTTTATTATGAGAGAATTATGAATGTTTATAACAAAGTACTTGAAAAAAAGAAGAATAAGTAATAGTTATTTTTGAAGGGAAGATATAAAAGATGGAAGCTGCGAAAAAAAGAGTTGCATGGGTTGATCTTATTAAAGGTTATGCGATGCTTTTGGTATTTATGGTTCATGTTGATTTTGTGCCAAGAGAATATATGAGAATTATTAATCCTGTTTTTTTATCAGCTTTTTTCTTTGCATCTGGATATACATTCAGTGTTAAGAGAAAGTTTGGAGAGTTTTTCATAAACAAAGTAAGAACTATATTGGTACCATTTTTGTTTTTTGGGGTTATTAACATTCTGGCTACTCAGGTTATTACTTTATCTGAACAGGAACCCTTAAAGGAACAGCTTGTTAACTTTTTCCTTCAGATAAGGGGAAAAGGCGATGAACTTTGGTTTTTGGCATGTATATTTGTAGTATTTATTGTATTTTATCCTATAGTAAAATATATACACAATGTATATGTGTTTATTATACTGATTACTATTATGTCTTTAACAGATGTTATATATACTGTTAATGGAGGAGGGCCATTACCATGGCATTTACAGCTTATAGGTGTTTCTTGCTTTTTTATGGGACTTGGCAATTTGTATAAAAGGTATTGGGAAGAAAAGATGGAGCATTTTATGGGAAATGGTGTTTTTGCAATAATATCTGTTATAGTATATGCTTTATTTATAATATTGAATTATTATGTTTTTGATGATGCAGATATATGTTTTAATTCTTATGGCAAGAATATACCATTTTACTATATCTTTTCATTTATTGCACTAGTTATGGCAGTAAGCCTGGCAAAGAACTCAGGTGAATATAAATTTATAAAATTTGTAGGTGCTAATACTATGGTATACTTTGCATTACATGGAAAAATAGAAAGATTGTTAATGACGGTTCTATTTAAGTTTGTTGATGCAAAAAATTTGAGTCATGCTACTGAGATGATTATTACATATTTAGGCTCTATAGTTATAGTATTGTTAACTGCGTTAATTCTTATACCAGTTATAATATTTATTAACAGGTATTGTTATTTCATATTAGGAAAAAGTAAACAATAATTGTGGAAAGGATGATTGCATGGAGCATGTAATTGATTTGTATAGGCAGAAAAGCAAAGTATATACGGATGCGATAGACAAAGTTGTCGTATCTATGATTTTGAAGAAAAAAGAGAATGGGGATAATGTATTTATGATATGCGGATGTGAGCCAGGTTCAGGTTCAACATCAGTTGCAATTAATATGGCTATATCATTTGCATTATCAGGACAAAGAACATTGCTCATTGATTGTGATATGAGAAAAGATATAGCTCATAAAAGACTTAATGTAGGAGAGTCTTTTGGACTTGTGGATTATCTTCTTGGGGAAGAAAGTAATATTATTTATCCTACGACTCTCAAATTATTGCAATTTATACCCAGTGGTGAGTGCAATGAAGATGCCGTAAGGGTATTATGTTCAGAGAAATTTGATGGCTTTATCAAGATTATGAAGGAAAAATTTGATTTTGTTATTATTGATACTGTTGCTGCTAATACAGTAGTTGACCCAGCCATGATTTCAAGTAAGGTGGATGGAACAATACTAGTAGCTATGGAGAACAGAACATTAAAGAATTCCATAGTTGAGGCTCAGAAAACATTTGCTAATGTTAATTCTAAAATAATGGGTATTATAGTAAATAGAGTTGATGAGGATGATTATGAAAAAACGGTTAAGTATCATGATTACTTCATGAAATTAAACAAGAAGAAACAATAATACTTAACCGAATTATAGTTACTTGGTTTGTATAGTGTTGATGTTATTGCCTTTTTTTAGTGTAATGCTTACAAGTTCAGGATTATTATTAAATCTTGGAATGAATGCTTCACCTAAACCTCTTGATGTAATCATTGTTGTTTTAGTGGAGTCGTCAAAATCTATACCACCGTCATACTTTGGAAAAAAGTTAAATTCTGTTCCAATCAGGCCTCCGATATATGGTAGTCTGATTATGCCACCATGGGTATGACCTGTAATTATAAGATCAAATCCAAGTTGTTTTATATTATCAAAGTGATTTGCATAATGGTAAAGTAGTATGTTAAAGTTATCCTGAGATATATTTATGGATGATGATTCTGTATAACTAAATAGTCCTGAAAGGTATATGCTTTCATTATCCTTTGAAAGTTCAACAGTTTGGTTATCTATTGTAACAATATTATACTGATACAATAGCTGTACAAGGGAAAGATATTCCTGCCAGGTTGGCATATCATGGTTACCGCATATAAAATATGTAGGAGCTATGGATGACAGTTCATCTAAGAACGGATACAGTGAACTTAGATCATCTAAATCATCATTTAGAAGGTCACCAGTAATGGCAATGATGTCAGGATTACAAGACTTAACTTTATCAATCAGCTCGCAGTTGTCTTTGCCAAAGAACTTGACATGCAGATCGGATATTTGTACTATGTTATAACCGTCAAAAGCTTCAGGAAGTTTATCTGAAGTATACGTATATGTTGTTAGTTCGAGATGATTGAATATACCGGTTTTTAACAATATAAATGTAAGAGCGAAAATTATTAAGACTATGTAAAATACTAGCTTTTTTGGTTTTTTCTTTAAGTTATTTAGATAAGTAGTGATTTTTTTCATTATAAGACTCCCTTTCTTGTTTATTGCTATTTATTATAACAACATATTGAAGAAAAATCAATAAGAGTATTTATTGCGGAAAGGAAGAAAAATATGAATAATTCAATTAAAGACAGAATAATCAGGTTGGCAGTATTTGTATTTGCTATATTGGGCTTTTGTACAGTTACAAATTATAAGCCTGCATTTGCAGAACCAGCACCTAAGATAGTGATAGATTCTTATAGCATTAAAGAGGGAAGAGCAGCTTCGGATGAGACCTTTACATGTAATTTTAAAGTTAAGAATATGTCATCCACTACAGATGCGTATGATGTACTTATAACATTTAATAGCGAGAATAATTATATATATCCTACAGCAGGAAAAACTAATCAGTTATATATTTCAAGTATCGGAAAGGGAGGAGAAGCGAATGCAACATTCGAGATGAAGGTTGCGCCAGATGTTCCAAATGATTCGGTAATTGTTAATTTTAACATAGTGTGCCTGTATGGAGCAGACGGCACATATAATGAGAATAATCTTGTTACAGCGATGAAGTTAGAACCTAGCTGTAACCTTGATATAATACCATCTCTATATGCCTTATCAGATACAGCCAGTGATATTATATCAAGGTTAC
>JAILNW010000414.1 GCA_024691145.1 Lachnospiraceae bacterium | reverse complement strand
ATATAATAATTCTTCTTCTTTTGTTTTTACAACATTTTTTTTGTTTTTCTTTATTGAATCCTTAACTATAACATTCTTCATAATTACTCTGTAGTAAGTATCATTATGTTTAATATGCAATTCAGATACCATCTTGTCTTTAGGAAAGTCTGTTATATTAATTTCTTCAAAAATATTGCATATCGACTTTTTGGCCGACTTTTCATCTTCTATTAATTGTATAAATTGTTCGTTTCCCCAAATCAATGCTCCATTACAGTCTAATATTCCATACGGAAATATCATTTCATCCATAAGCTGATTCTGTACTTTATCATAATTATTGGAATATCTGGCCATCATGCCTAGCAGCTTCGGTGTTCTATAATAATACATTGTCATAGATAAAACAATGTACATTAAAAACAACAATGAAGCCGCACATCCCAGTCTGGTATCAGCTATATATATGCCTGCATTCATCAAAATTAGAAAAAAACTAAATATGATAGGCCATTGCAAATATAAATTTAACTTGTCATTAAGTTTTATATTTTTCATTGTGCATCATATTCCTTTCTGAAACAATTCTACTTTCTTTGATTCTTCTTATAAGCCTTTACAAAAACCCTTGCTGTTAATGCATTAACAGTTGTTTTGCCACTGTCCTTTGATAAAACAGTTGTTCCTGCTGAATTTCCATCAATGTAAGTTCTCCAGTCACCTTCTGGAAGTCTTATTGTATAGTCTTTATTAAGACCATTAAATACCACAAAAATCTCAGAAGGGCTTCCATTAGAATATGTTCCGCTTAAAGTAAATGCAACTATTCCTTCTGGCACAGCTCCCTTAAATTTCAAACATTCCCTTACTTCACTTGCGTTAAGCAGTCTTAAAAGATCCTGTCTCTTTCTAAAGGCTATAAGTCCTTTATAATATTCATAAACATCATTATATTTTTCTTTATCAAGCCATTTTAAAGAATTAACTTCATCTGGAGAGTTATAACTGTCACCTATATACATAGGCTCGCCAGTAAGACTCTTCTTAGATCTTAACATCTCTTCACCTGCATGTATAAATGGAATCCCCTGTGATAACATAACAATTGCTGCACAGAGTTTATTCATCTTTACTTTTGTTTCAAAAGATTCATCCTCATTACTCATGCATATCTTATCCCATAAAGTCCAGTTATCATGTGCTGATACATAGTTAATTGTCTGGCTTGGATTCTTAGCCCAGAATACAATCTCTTTTCCATCATATTCTTCTGGTCTCTTTGTATGCTGAATACCCTTAACCTGTTTATGCTTAACTGAACCTGCAACACCAAATCTTATCTTCTGTGTAAGAACCTCTCTGCTGTCATACATTATATTATTCTTATACATGGCACCTGTTGCAAATCCAGATACAACAGGCTCTGAGATACTTCCCTTTACTGCATCTCTTATATCATCATTAAACATAGCTATATCATTAAGTTCTTTAGCATTAACTTTAAAGCAGGCTTCCATGGAATCAAACTTTGTTGTTCCACCTATCCAGCCCTCTCCATATATTAATATACTACTGTCTATAGCCATAACTTCTTTCTTTAAAGCGTTCATGGTTTTAATATCATGAACAGCCATAAGGTCAAAT
The DNA here is from genome assembly GCA_024691145.1 of Lachnospiraceae bacterium. Classification (GTDB taxonomy): domain Bacteria; phylum Bacillota; class Clostridia; order Lachnospirales; family Lachnospiraceae; genus JAILNW01. The sequence continues at coordinate 5,803 of JAILNW010000414.1, read as the reverse complement.
CTTAATCCATCTATATGATACTCATTAATCCAGTGTTTTACAGAATTAATCATAAATCTTCTATACATAATTCTGTCAGAACCCATCTCATTACCACAACCAGAACCATTAGTAAATTCTCCATCCTGATTTCTGTGATAATAGTTTGGAACAAGATTATCAAAATTAGAGTGACGTGTATCATAAGTATGATTATACACCACATCAAGGATAACTCTTATACCATTATCATGAAGTGCCTTAACCATAGTTTTAAACTCTTTTATTCTTACTGTTCCTTCATATGGATTAGTTGAATATGAACCCTCTGGAACATTATAATTAACAGGGTCATAACCCCAATTAAACTTTAATGTTGAATTACCTGTTTCATCAATTGAACCAAAATCCTGCAATGGTAAAAAATGAACGTGAGTAACCCCAAGATCCTTCATATGAGAAAGACCTGTAAGTGTTCCAGATGGTGTAGTTGTGTTCTCCTCAGCAACACCAAGATATGTTCCTTTATTCTTAATTCCTGAGTTTTCCTCCATGGATAAATCTCTCATGTGTAACTCATATATTATAGCATCTGTAGCTTTGTCAAAACGAGGTCTTGTATCATCTTCCCATCCTTCAGGGTTAGTCTCGTTAAAATCTACAATCATGCCTCTTTTTCCATTAACACCAGTTGCCTTTGCATAAATGTCAACTACTTCTCTTGTAACAGTATCTCCTTTTTCAACATATGTAAGATTAACTTTAAAAGGATTGCTCTTATCTTCAGTTACTTTTACATTATCAAATGTAACGGAATATGTGTAATATTTATTCTTCCAATCACCAGGTAACTTATAAACCCATGTACCCTTTGTTGAGCTCTTCATGTCAAATGAATTTATAAGATTATCCCCGTCTCCTTCATCATATATGTTAAGTTTTACGCCTGCAGCTGTTGGTGCCCATACTCTGAATAATGATTCATTCACATCATATGTACAGCCCAAGTCATCGCCTTTATAACAAAATTCTTCTTCAAACTCTTCAGAGCTGAATAATTCATCCCAGTTGCACAATCTCTTGTTAAAGTCTTTCATAATTTTCAACCTTTCACCTATACTTAATTCAGTTATAACGCCACTTACTATATTACCTATAACTCTTTACACAAATAACCCATATTAACTATTGTACAACATAATTAATAAAAATGCACTACTTTTTTTCACATATATATAAAAACTATATATCATATACAAGAAAAAACCACGCTGTTAATACAACGTGGCCTTTTAAAATCACTATCCAATTGCAACTTTTATATTGTCACTATATGTTTCTGCAACTTCCACAACTTCCACAACTTCTTCATCTTCCACAGTACTTTCTTCAATCATGCTTTTAAATTCGTTACTGGGATGGTAAGTTGTAACTATTTCACTTATTAGTTTCACAATTCTCTCTGTTTCATTATTTCTTGATACTTCATTTAAAATACTAAGCTGCCTGTTAAACTCTGACGCATTTACAACAATCTGTTTTCCAACAAATATCTTGTTGTGTGAAGTTTTAACCAGTCCTTCTTCTTCCATAAGAAGTTCTTCATATAACTTTTCTCCAGGTCTAAGACCAGTAAACTCGATTTTCATATTAACATTAGGAATATATCCATTAAGTTTTATAAGTTTTTCTGCAAGGTCAAGTATCTTAACCGGTTTTCCCATATCTAAAACAAATATCTCACTGTTCTTTGCCATACTTGCTGCTTTTAACACAAGAGAAACAGCTTCAGGAATAGTCATAAAGTATCTTATAATGTCAGGATGTGTAACTGTTACTGGTCCTCCATTTTCAATCTGGCTGTTAAACAGTGGAATTACCGAACCATTTGAACCAAGCACGTTACCAAATCTTACTGCACAGAACTTTGTATTACTTGTTTTCTGTGCCATATACTGCATAATCATCTCACATATACGCTTTGTTGCTCCCATTATATTAGTAGGATTAACCGCTTTATCTGTGGAAATTAATACAAATGTCTTTACTCTGTATTTATCTGCTAATTTAGCGCAGTTTAATGTACCAAATACATTATTTTTTACTGCCTCTTCTGGATTATCTTCCATTAAAGGAACATGCTTATGTGCTGCTGCATGGAATACAACGTCTGGTCTGTACTTGTCATAAATTAATTCCATCTTTTTATAATCTCTAACAGAAGCAATCTCTACACAAAAATCAAGATTGTCACCATATTCAGCAACTAATTCCTGCTGAATATTATAAGCATTGTTCTCATATATATCAAGTATTATAAGTTTCTTAGGCTTGTTCTTTGCAATCTGTCTGCAAAGCTCAGAACCAATTGAACCGCCTCCACCATTTACAAGCATTACCTTATCCTGAATAAGGTTCTTTGCATCATCGTCATCAAATACTATAGGTTCTCTACCTAACAAATCGTCTACAGAAACTGTCTTTGCCTGGAATAATAAGTTATCCTTTTCAACAATTTCTCTAAGGTATGGTAATATTTTAACCTGACAATTTGTTTCAGAACATATGTGAAGTATATCCATTCTTCTCTGATTTTCGCATGAAGGTATTGCAAATAATATTGTTTCTATATCGTACTCTTCACAAATCTTTGGTATATCATCCGTAGTTCCAAGTACTTTTACACTTTCTATCTCTCTTTTAAGCTTTTGCTTATCATCATCCACAACACCAACAGGATAGTAATTGCTTTCTTTCATTTCATTAATAATAGTAGAACAAGCCATACCTGCACCAATTATCAATGTTCTTTTTTTATCATGTCTTTGTGTCTGTCTTCTTCTGTCCTGACAATAATTATAATATGCAACTCTTGACATTACCACAATGAAACCAGCTATTGCAGATGCAAGCATCTTAAATGTAAATAACTCATATGCTCCTATTACCAAATCACCAAGACAATAAGCTGATATTGCTATTACTACACCGCATATACATTTAATAAAATCTCTTGCTCCAGCGTATCTCAATATTATATTATAAGAGTTGGTTATTGTCATACTTAAAACCATACACACTGGAAGAAGAACAAATGCTAATGCAAAGGACTTGCCCCCCACATCTGTAATACCAATAACATTCGTAAGAAGATATGAAAGCATACATACCATCATACAAATTATAATATCAACAAGCATCAAGATACATTTTTTTGTTGTTAAGTACATATCAAATCTCCGCTTCTTCGTCATATTTCGACGATAAAAAATAAAAAGTAAAACAGTTTACGTTACTATATCTAACTATGAACAGTAACTAGTTAACAAAATTTGTAAAATTTTATCATATATTGTATTATAAACACTTTTTTTGAAGAATTCAATATATATTTTATTTTTTTTATTATTCTATTGACATAGCGGGCTGAAAATAATATAATTTCATTATTGGAATTGTAGATATTTGTAAGTAATAACAAATTTTTGGATATTTCTAAAAATATTACTTCTCAATATGTTACTTCTAAAAATCTTATAACTACAAACACTATATTATTAAATGGAGATTGTTTTATGGAACAGACTATTGATTTATTAGAATTATTTAACCTATTAGTCAAACACATTAAGTTTATTGCTGTAATAACTATATTAGTTGCTACAGGAACATATGTGTTTTCAAAAACTTTTATTCCGCCTAAGTATTCTTCTTCGGCTTTGCTTTATGTGGAGAATAAATCAGCTACATCAGAAGCACTTAGTATCAATGATTTAAGTGTTGCGCAGAAGTTGGTTGATACTTGTACAATTATCTTCACAAGCGATACAGTTATGTCTACCCTTGCATCTGATTCAAGAGTTGGATATTCTGCAGATGTACTAAAAAGTATGATTAGTGTAAGTTCTGAAAAAAATACTGAATGTATGAGAATATCTGTTGAATGCTATGATCCAGACGAAGCTACATATCTTACAAATAAAATGATTGAGATTTGTATGTCAGAATATTCAAGAATTATTAAGTCTGGTACTATTACAGAGATTAGTCCTGCTTCTAATGTGAAAACACCTACATCACCTAAACCATTAAAGAATGCAATTATTGGTTTTCTATTAGGTGCTGTACTTGCAAGTGCCATTGTAATTGTAAACTCACTTCTTGATACAAGCATTAAGCCTACAGATGATCTTACAAAACTTTATGATATACCTGTCTTTGCTGAGATTGCAGATTTTGAAACAGGTGACAAAAACAAATATAAGTATAAGTACTCTTATAAATACGGTATATAATTATATTATATAAGTTCATTTATAATATTTTTTGAAAGGATTGTAATATGAAAGATTCTAAGAAAAAAACATCAGATGAAAAAAAACGTGTGCGTAAAAGACATGTAATAAATGATGATACACCATTTATTATTACAGAAGCATATAAGATGGCTCGTACTAATCTTATTTTTGCTCTTTCAACAAGTGATAAGAAGATAATTACATTTACTAGTGCAAATCCTGCTGAGGGAAAGTCTACATCTACTGTTAATATGGCAATTACACTTGCCAATACAGGAGCAAAGGTTTTATTGATAGATGCTGATATGCGTAAACCAACTATTCACAAATTATTAAAGCTTAATAATCCATGTGGTTTATCAAATATAATTTCTGGACAGTGTTCAATTAATGAAGCTCGTAATATTAATGTTAAAGAAAATCTTGATGTAATTACTGCGGGTCCGATACCGCCTAATCCATCAGAACTTTTATCTTCAAATAAAATGAGTCTTGCACTTGATTTGTTAAAGGAAAAGTATGAGTATATTTGTATAGACACACCACCTATCAATGTTGTAAGTGATGCTCTTCTTCTTAACAATTTAACTTCTGGGATTGTTTTTATTGTAAGAGAAAATGCAACTTCTCATGTAGCATTACAGTCCGCACTTGAGAATATTAAGCTTACTAACGGAAAAGTTCTTGGTTTTCTAAAGGTTCAATGTAATGTTGAAGGAAAAACAGGAAAAAGCAGTTCTTATTCTTATAATTATGAATATAAGACAGAAAAAACAGAGGATTAGCATATTAGCGGAAAGGAGATAAAAGGGGTTATATGATTATAGATTGCCATTCACATATACTACCCGGAATTGATGATGGAGCCAGCGATGTTAATATGTCCATGGCTATGCTTGATATGATGTCAGAGCAGGGAATTGATATGATTATTTCTACCTCTCATTATTATCCGGAAGAGCAGAGTATAGAGAGTTTTCTTTCAAAAAGGGATGCTGCATATACCTCTCTTATGAATAAAGCAGAAGACAAGATGATTCCTACTATAAAATTAGGAGCCGAGGTTTTGTTTTCACCTATACTTATTAATCACCCTGATTTACATGAATTATGTATCAGTGGTACCGATTATTTATTACTTGAGTTGCCTTATAGAGAGCTTGACACAAAGCTTATTGACAATATAGAAAAGTTTATTTATTCAGCACCTGGCATATATCCTATAATTGCTCATGCTGAGAGATATCTTAATTATACATCCATCGAATCCATCGAAGAGATTCTGGATATGGACGTACTGGCTCAAATTAATGCTTCTTCTATAGTTAACCGTTATACAAGAAAAATAGCTCTTAAGATGATTAAGAATAGTTATATTCATATAATTGGTACAGATGCCCATAATATTACATCAAGGGCACCAATGATGGATGAAGCCAAAAAAGTACTGGACAGAAAGATATCAAAAAATGTATTTCTTAATTTCATGGATAATGCAAAGATGATTCTTGATAATGCTGATATTG
>JAILNW010000108.1 GCA_024691145.1 Lachnospiraceae bacterium | reverse complement strand
TGTTGAAACAGATAATAAATAAAAAAGCAGGAGATAAAACTCCTGCTTTTTTTATATAAAATTGAAATCAATATGAAGACATATTAGTTCTTGAAGGCCTTCTCTGTCCACATCCACACTGACCTACAAAGCCACCATGAATCTTGCCGCATCTAGGACACTTCCAGCTGTTATCAGCTCTTCTTTCCTGACCTTGCATGTTATTATACATGGTATTACCATTACCATAATAAGAATCATTATTGTTATTAATATTATTATTCATAGCATTATTAAGAGCTTCCATACCTTTGTTCTTAAGGTTTGTAAATGTGTTGGTAACGGAACGGAATCCGCTTGACATTGAAGAAGTATTCTTCTGTCTTCCGAAACCTTTTCTCTGCTGTGGCTGCTCTTCATACTGATATGAGTTGCTGCCATAGCTGTCATAACCCATCATATTATCCTGAGAATTATAACTATTCATGCCGCTGCTTGCTGGTGCCTCAGGTCCAGGAAGACTGAGACTCTGGCCTGGTCTTCGCTGACTATAACTGTTATTACTCTGGCTCTGATTATATCCTCTGTCATTACCCTGGTTTCCGCCACGGTTATTATATCTTGAAGGTGGTTTTCTGATGCCGCATGAACACATACTGTTGTATGCAGGATTCATCTTGCCACACTGAGGACATCTCCAAGGAAGTTCCTGAGTGCCACCGCCTCCGCCTTGATATGTATTATTGTAACCGTTACTCATATTATCACTATAAGGTATATTAAGCCTTGCTGTATTACCAAAGTTGTTATTAGATGAATAACCAGAATTATTATAACCCTGCTGGCTGTTCATATTGTTAGAATAGCCGCCGGAACTATTACCTCTTTGATTATTACGGTCATTGCCGTAACCATTATTATTGTTATTATAGTTTGGCAGTGAAAATGTATCATCTGATCCGCCCTGATAATTTCTTTCGTATGGAAGGGCGAATGCATCATCATTATTCATGTTGTTAGGTGTCATGGCAAGTGTATTCCTCTTAGGATTCATAAGTGACTTGTTAAGTGAACCTATGACATTATTAAGAGGGTTTGTGTTAGCCATACTGTTTCTTGAAACACCCATATTGCTCTTCATGGAATCTCTGCTGTTATCTGAGTATCCATTAGAAGAGTAGCTGTTATTGCTATTATTAGAATAATTGTTCTGGTAACTTTGTCCACCACCATAAGACTGATTTTGCGAATCAGTCTTGGAATAATTATTATTAGAACGACTATCTCTTGAATCAGAGGAGTCGCTGTTATTCATATTATAATCACAAACAATCTGGTCTATCAGAATCGATGCTGTATAGTTCTGTAATCTGTATAAATCTGGACTATTCTGATACTGCTTTAAAGAAAACTGATCCTGAAAAACAATATCCAAAACAAGATCCATATCCGATGAACTAAAGTTAAATCCTACATCTGAAGAGACTACGCCCCTGCTGTTACTTACTAAATCAAGTAACATATCTCTTAATTGTTCGAGGTTGGCTTGTTTGTTATTGTTTTCTTTAATCTTAATAAATACAATATGTCTAACCATATGCAAAACACAGTCCTTCCCCACTAATTATTTATAATACTATTTTATCACAGTAGGCAACTTTATGCAATAAATCTATTTACCATTTTTAGGGTTTTTTATACAAAAAGTTACTATTATCTGTAGTTATTTAGTCCCAGTTGAGCCAAATCCGTTGCTTCCCCTGTCAGTCTCATCAAGCTCATCTGTCTCGTTAAATAGTGCCTTAATATAAGGTGTTATAACTAACTGTGCCACTCTTTCTCCGCCTTCTACGACGGCTTCCTTAGTGCTATGGTTATGGAGAGCAACTAAAATCTCTCCTCTGTAATCTGAATCTATAACTCCTACTTTATTGGCTGGAGCAAGTCCTTTCTTTGATGCAAGTCCGCTTCGTGCATAGATAAGTCCTGCACATCCTGTTGGTATAGCCATAGATACTCCTGTTGGTATCATAACTGTCTCAGATGGCTTAATAGTAACAGGTTCTTCTAAACATGCGTAAAGGTCAGCACCTGCCGCATATGGTGTTCCATATGAAGGAATAACTGCGTCCTTTTTAAGCTTCTTAATAGAAACTTTCGATGTATTAATATTCTCCATTATAATATCCTCCAAATATCCTGATGCTGTAAATTAGACAGCATAATTATTATAACATTTTTTTAATAATAATTCAATTGAAATGTTACAAACAGCACAAATCAGTGGCTATTGTAACAAGCAGTTCATATGAGCTGTTAAAGAATACGTTATAGTCTCTGTAAAGCTGCCATTTGTTCATGTTATCTGCATGAAGTCCCATCCACCATAGGTGTCTTGCAAATATAAGATATGGAAGAAGGGAGAGCTCCTGTGTGTAGGGACTTAAGCCTTCAAGGTATCCTGCGGCAGCACCATGCCATACATCTTCATCACATTCAGAGGAAAAGGTTCCCCATATGGCAGTTGCAAGGTCGTAAACAGGAAAACTATAACATGAATCCTCATAGTCGAATAATACAACCCCGTAATCTGTGGTTTTAACAGAATTAAGGAGATGGGAATCACCATGGCAGAAACCAAGATTTTCAGGATTACAGGAATCCTTAAGCAGGGATTTTACTCTAGTGCTGTAATTATAAACTACATTATACATTGCTTCATTTAGAACAGCCTTCAGTGATAGCAAGGGCTTATCTATAAGTTCATTTAAAGTCAGATATGGAAGCCAGTCTGGTTTTGGCTTATTAACCCACTGCTTTTGTAAAGTACCAATGGAGAAACCTAATTCATAAAAATCATCATATGTAAAAGAAAGAGGTGTCCCCTCTATGTAACTATATATTTTATAGCAGTATTCTGTGTCATTTATAATAATTTCATCTAAAGGAGTTTCAGTTACATTAAGGGGACCTGTACTATGCATGATACTATTATATTCTATATTCATAGTGTTATATTCTTTTTTATTATAGAACTTTACAATGTGTTTTTTGCCATTAATGTCAGCACTGTATACGGTATTTCTTGTGGATGACAGTTTGCGCCAGTTTTTATATTCTGATGCTGGAAAATGATTTTTAATGGCTTTAAAAAAACTTTCATTATTCATTATGTGACACCTCATAGCGATGACGGCGGCAGAACCAGGCTAACTCTGAATTGTTTGCTACAGGTCCAGAGGAACTTATGTCAGGTCCCTGTTCAATCATTTTTGATGCAAATGGAATAAAACTATCATAAAATGCCTTGTCATCAGTGATATTACCTATGGCACATTTTTCAATATTTATAAGTCCAAGGCATGGATATATAAAGCCGTCTGCTCCGATACTTATAATCAAATGCTCCACACAGTTACATGCTGTATTCTCAGGAAGGGTTTCATATGTTTCTCCTTCTTCTGGATAAGGACATATTCTGATATCCTGAGAATTAAGGGAAGGAGAGGAGAATACACTAAGTGTCTTCAGATTATTAACAGCCCCTGTAATTATCAGGCTTACAGCTGTTTCTGTTAACTTTTCCCACATTAATTCAGGAGAAGATATATCTGTACTTTCTTTATGAATTGAGATACATACAGCAGTTATTATATGATTTTTTGCTAAATCCAAAACTTTTTCTAAATGATTATACAGTTCAATGGCTTCAATCTGCATGGTTACTGCCATGTTATTATCCGAAAATACTTTTGCAATCTCTTTAAAATCATCATATGCATCCAGAAGATTTATGCCGGACAATATAACTTCACGTCCTGCAAACAAAGATGACTGGCGCAGTTCTTCCAGGTCAAATGTATCCTGAAGCCATTCTGCAGTGCTTTCAAACCAGTGTTTATAGTATTCTGGAGGTACCAGAAGATGTTTGCCTGTGTTGTCTGTTTCTAAAAATATATTAAAATTTCTGAATAAATTAATTACCTGATTCATCTTGATTCCTCTTTCTTAGTCTTTAACTGCGCCTCTAGTTTTTCTATAAATCTGAGGAAAGCCTCTTGTTTTCTTTTTTCAAAATGTTCTTTAATAATATCTATATTTTCTTTTTTAGAAAATATCCTGCTGCATAACTGGCAATTGTTATAGCATTTTTCCTCAATTGCAACACCTTTTTCTTTGAGTATAGGAAGAAATGCTGATGGTGTAAGAAAAACAAGTCTCCTTATTATAGGGTCGTTGTTGGTTCTTTTAACTATATCTATTATTGATTCATCGTAAATGCTTCCAAGAGAATAGTCTCTGCACTGGTCAAAACCTGCACAGCAAGGATAGACTTCCCCGTGTGCGTTAATTGTAAGATTAAGTGATGAATAACAAGGTGTACCAAGGCCTCCTCTTTGAAGATAGAAGTCTTCGCCAGGAATAACTTCAGTAGCTCTTCCTACGGCAAACACAGGGGAACTTGTAATCTGGCCTATATATGGAATTACTTTTTCATCAAGTCTGTTAAGGGCTTCTTCCATGGAATGGCTTTTAGTAGTCAGTATTCTCAGGTTAGTTGTTATTTCATTCTCATAACATGCCATAATACAGTTTTCTATGGCCTTGGGCTTTATAAAGTCTTTATGCCAGTTGTCCCAGGAAATCTCAATATATGTCATTCCGTTGTCTTTAAGGATATTGCAGAAGTTTTTGGCTTTTTCCTTGTCTGTACACCAAAATGCGTTGGTTGTTGCTGAGATTGTCTTATAGCCTGCTTTTTTGGCAGTTGAAAAAAGATCTATGCAGTCATCCATATATAAAAATGCTTCACCACCTGCAAGATGAAATCTTGGGTTAAGGGTATCTAGGGTTATTGCTTCTTCTATACATTTTTTGGCTTTATTAATGTCTATATGGTTGTTGTTTTCACTTCCTGCTGACTGGTAACATATGGCACATCTTGCATTACATTTGTTGGTATTTTCTATAACAAGACCGTTAAATGTAATAGGCATATCATGAAGCAGTTTGGCCTTAATAATATCATTTTCTAATAAAGTGTTCATGTGATTCTCCTTATCTAATACTTCCTTTTGGTTTAGCAACACTATTTTTTGAAGAAAGATTGCCAACTTTGTCTGTAGCTGCGACTACAGCGATAGAAGCAGCAAACATTACCGCAGCGGTAGAAGATGTAACTGCACCACTAGCAGTAGTACCTTTAGTATATTTTTTTCTGATATCAGCAAGATCCTTAAGACCATTTTCCCCAAGTCTCTTCTTTATAGAGTCTGTGGCTTCGACATCATATAAAACTGAATCAACAGTCATTTTTATAAACTCTGGGTCCAGAGAAATGTTTTGCTTTTTTACATATTCCTTAGGTTCTTTTAAAAATGCTTCACGCTTTGTAGTGTCTTTTAAAAGTTCTTTTAAAAATGCTATCTGTGTTTTTTCAGGTGAAAAGTTGTTTCCCATAGTGATTGCTCCTTGTATAATTATATATTCCAGGGCTAAACATGTGTTGTTTAGCCTGGAATATGTATTATTAATTATTTTTTATATTTTGTTATACTATCTCTTCTATTGAATTCTCGTCCCTTTGGAAGTTTTATTCTTCCGTTAGCTACTTCTCTTATAGAAGAAAGATTTCCTACTCTGCTTGAACGTGTAAGTGTAACAACGAGAGTTGCAACGGCAGCAGCGGCAGCAACACATGCGGCACCAGCAGCCACAGCAGCAGGACCTAAAGCAGTTGAACCAGGAACATATCTGCCTCTGATGTCAACAAGGTCCTTAAGACCATTTTCCCCAAGTCTTTCTCTTATAGGATCTGTAATCTCAACATCGAATAAAACTGAATCAACAGTAAGCTGTACGAATTCCGGATCCAATGCAATGTTGTGCTTTTCAGCATATTCCTTAGGTGCCTTTAAAAATGCATCTTGTTCAGTTTTATCTTTTACAAGCTCTTTTAAAAAGGCTATCTGTGCTTCTTCAGGAGAGAATTCAATTTTCTTTGAAAGCTCTTTGAACTCTGCTCTTTTAACCTTAGTGTTCTTTTCATCCTGAGCAATTAATGCTTTAATGTTTGCATCCATGATTAGTCTCCTTATGTCATAATTGTTGATATGAATTATTAATAAATATTAATAATTCATATGATTTATAGTTGCAGTTTCCTCAAAAGCCGGCTTAAAATAAGAGGAATGTTATGAACTGTGGGATTAACCCACTACATTAGTTTTGCATAAATTTAAATAAATGTCAACAGTTTATTTCATGATTAATTGGAAAATGTTAGAAATGTACAACAATAAAGTCCGTAAGCATGGGAGTTAGATATTCTAAATGCATTAAAATGTAAGGAAAAAATTTTTTAAAATTGTAAAATATTTACATGAACATAAGGTATTAATAGTTCATATTATATATAAATTCTAAAAACAATGGAGGTCATATTAGATATGAATTATTATAGACAACAGAATTATCAAAATGATTATAGAAGAGATTGTGGCTACAATAACAGTGATATCAAGAATAGTTCGAATAATTACAATTATGATTCGGATAATGGTTATAGTCTTGCAATTGCTTATGTTCCATGGCAGAAATGGAAGCAGCCTCTTTCGGCTTCTGAGGGGTTACAGAATGGAACTATTTTTTCGGATTTAATCTTCCCATTTACTGGCTGCAGTAACAGAAAAGCCAGAACAGGGAATTATTAGGGAGGTTTTTATGGCTGGTAATATGAATATGAAGCGTAAGCGTGATTTGGAAAGAATTATATTTGAAACAGGTTTTGCCCTGAATGATCTTGTGTTGTATCTTGACACACATCCGGACTGTCCCAATGGGTTAGCAGCTTATAATGAGTATAAGAAAGCTTATAATGCTGCTATTAATGAGTATACTGATAATTATGGTCCTATGAGATCAACTGATGTGAATACTGATAATTATTTTAGCTGGGTTAATGATCCATGGCCTTGGGAAGGATGGTGCGAATAGTATGTGGAATTATGAGAAGCGTTTACAGTATCCTATTAATATTAAGGAGACAAATCCTAAGCTTGCAGCAGTTATTGTTGACCAGCTGGGTGGTCCAGATGGAGAACTTGGTGCTGCACTTAGATATTTGTCTCAAAGATATACAATGCCTTATAAAGAGGTGTCTGCTATATTAACTGATATCGGAAGTGAAGAACTTGGGCATTGCGAAATGATAAGCACTCTTATGTATCAGTTAACAAAGGGTATTAATACTGGTGAAGTTGTTGATAATGATTTTCAGGCTTATTACACTACCCACACTCTTGGTGTGTATCCTCAGTCTGCTGGTGGATCAGCTTTTACAGCAGCTTATTTTCAGTCTAAGGGTGATCCTATAACTGATCTTCATGAGGACCTTGCAGCAGAGCAGAAGGCGAGAGTAACTTATGATAATCTTCTTCGTCTTGTGGGTGACAGTGATGTAAGGGAACCTCTTAAGTTCCTTAGAGCAAGAGAAATAGTACACTTCCAGAGATTTGGCGAAGCACTAAGAATAGTGGAAGATAAGCTTAATTCAAAGAACTTCTATGCATTTAATCCGGCTTTTGATACTAATGGATGCAGATAGATGGGAATGAGAAATCTTATTGATTTGTAGATGAATCTGTGTTATTCTTACAAGGGGAGGGGCTATCTCCCCTTGTAAGATAAGTTAAGGATATTTGTAGCGGAGATGCTTAGGCAGTGGCATGAAAAATACGATTAAGTATACACAGAGTATATAGTCAAGAAATGGAGTGAGGGTTTATGATACTGGGACCTACCGAAGAAATGAGAAAGCTAGAAGAAATTATTGAACCATATATAAATCGGGATGCCCCCATACGAAACAGATTTAAGGAGGGAACACCTCCAGAAATTTTAGAGGCGCAGGAAAAATTAAGGGAATTATCGAAGGAACAAGCATTGCATGAAATGTTTGACTAAATGAAAAATGAAAGATCATGATTACATGGTCTTTTTTAATTGGTCAAATCTGTTATTCTTGTAAATTAGGACATCTATTTTTTAATTCGTTCTTAAATTTTTTTAATCCTAATGTATTTAGGTTGATAACGAATTTAACGCATTCCTGTGCACCATCAGAATTAATAAAATGTATTGTTAAAAATTTTATCCAATAGTTATCAAAATGATTTTTAGAACGGTATACCTCAATAATTCTTATTTGTCGATATGATAGAAAGATACTCTCACTATAATGTTTTCTGAATTGTTTAAACTCTATGCCATCTTCTAAAAGAGTTGCAATGATTCCTCCGCCAGGATAATGGAAAAGAGTTGAATTTGGCACGGAACCCAAAAGTATAGTAAATTTCTTATTTTTGTTCATAAATAATCCCATTTCATAGTGCCTCCAAGTCTCTGATTTTTATTAAGCTATTGTAATTATAAAATATTATATGGATATGGTCAATACGTGTCATAGACATTTGTGAAAACAACAGAGTATTGTATATAAATAAATACAATAAAATTTAGAAAAAATGTAGTCAAGTCACAATATCACGACACGTGGTAGAGTAAAATGGAGTAAAGGAAAATTAGAATTGAAAAGCAAACCTGTACTTTGACAACTGAAAATAGATAAAAAATCTAGTTTATATTTGCAATGATATTTGCCCAAAGAGGTGTAGTAGTTGTATTATCTATTGCTATCTGTTGAAAGAAGTAGATATGTGGTGGAATAATTAGACAAGAGAATACTAAAATAGGATATATTTTTCAAATATAAGCTATTTGGCTTAACACAAGGAAAATAAAGTATTGACAATGACATTATGAAAAAGTAGAATTGTTAGTAGTGTGAAGTGTCTACGAATAATAAAATATAAACAATAAGAATGAAGGAGCGAAAGCTGATGAACGTAATTAGCTTGTTTAGTGGATGTGGAGGACTTGATTTAGGTTTTGAAAGAGCAGGATTTAATATTCCTGTTGCAAACGAATTTGATAAAACAATATGGGAGACTTTTAAAGTTAATCATCCTAATACACATCTTATAGAAGGTGATGTAAGACAGATTACGAAGGAAGATATTGCTCAATACATAGATGGTGAGGTAGATGGAATTATTGGCGGACCACCATGTCAGTCTTGGTCAGAGGCAGGTTCTCTTAAAGGAATTAAAGATGCGAGGGGACAGTTGTTTTTTGATTATATAAGAATATTAAAAGAATTTAAGCCGAAGTTTTTTTTGGCGGAGAATGTAAGCGGAATGCTTGCAGACAGACACTCAATTGCTGTAAAGAATATTTTAGAATTATTTGATGAAGCTGGATACGATGTCTCTTTTACATTGGTTAATGCGAAAGATTATGGTGTTGCAGAAGAAAGAAAGAGAGTTTTTTACATAGGATTCAGGAAAGATTTAAATATAGACTTTGGTTTCCCAAAAGGTTCTACAAAAGATGATTCTAAGAAGCTTACTTTACGTGATATTATTTGGGATTTGAGAGATACGGCAGTTCCGTCAGGAGAGAAAAATCGACATAATCCAGATTCAATAAATAATAATGAGTATTTTACAGGTACATACTCTCCTATATTCATGAGCCGTAATCGTGTTAAAGGCTGGGATGAACAAGCATTTACTGTACAAGCATCTGGTCGTCAATGTCAGTTACACCCACAAGCACCTAAAATGGTAAAGGTTGGAAAAAATGACTGTAGATTTGTGGAAGGTAAAGAACATCTATATAGAAGAATGACAATTCGTGAAGTTGCGAGAGTGCAGGGATTTCCAGATGATTTTAAATTCATATATAATGATACAAACACAGCATATAAGATGATTGGTAATGCGGTTCCGGTAAATTTAGCATATGAAATTGCTGTAGCAATAAAATTGCATCTAGAAGGAAAAGGTGCATATGTTGAAATTGATAATGAAGTTATCGATGCAAAGGAGGTAAACAAAAAGAAAGTGAGTACAAAGAGTAATGATCAGGGAAGAGCATATGAATATGCTTGGATGCAAACTTTATATAATGCATTAACAGAATTAAGAAAAACAAGTATAGTAGAGAACTCAAGCTTGGTGGCTAATGAAAAAGCTTGGTCTTTAATGGATGAAGAGATGCAAGAAACATTTATGACATCTGCTGGCGCTGCTGTTAATACTGTATTGGAACTCGAACCTAAAATGGTAGAAGTTGATAATCACGAACTTACGCTTGAATTCCAAAATGATGGACAAGGTGTAAAAGGCGATGTTAGAGATATTGTAATTAAGAGAAAAAACATTGAATGGGAAGTTGGATTAAGTATTAAACATAATCATGAGGCAGTAAAACATAGTAGATTAAGTCATAAACTTGATTTTGGTAATGAATGGTTCGAGATGCCTTGTTCAGATGAATATTGGAGTGCTGTTGAACCAATATTTAAGTTGTTAAAACAGAAAAAGGATAATGGTACCAAGTGGTCTGAAATCAAAGACAAGAGTAAAGAGGTATATATTCCATTATTACAGGCATTTATAGATGAAGTAAATCGAGCAAATAAGAAAGATAATACAGTGCCAAGAAAAATGATAGAATATTTAATTGGCATTGAAGACTACTATAAAGTTGTTAGTAAGGATAGTAAAAGACTTACAATGATTTATACGTTTAATATGCATGGCACTTTAAATAAACCAGCGAAGAATAAGGTGTCAGAAATTACTGTACCTATTGTTAACTTGCCTACAAGATTGGTGGCACTTGAGTTTAAACCTAATAGTGATAATACGGTAGAAATGTATTTGGATAATGGCTGGCAGCTTAGTTTCAGGATTCACAATGCAAGTACAAAGGTTGAGCCAAGTCTAAAGTTTGATGTTCAATTCGTTAGTATGCCGATGGAAACTTTGACTATAGAATGTAAATGGAATTAAACGGGGAACATATATAGTGTTTTCGATACATTTATTTGTTATAATTAGAGAAGGGGGATGACCATTCTCTATATAGGCTGTTAAAAGAAAATTTCGATAGACAGTTGTTTGATAGCAATTGTAGTTGCTAATTTTAGTCTGAATTGCGTAATTTCTTCCATGAGTTTGTTGAGTTCTTTGAAGATTTTACGCAATTTTTTACTTTTTAAATAATTGGATGAAGTAGCTTTTTGAAACTTGTCTTTTGCTGGCTGAAGAGTTTTGCGAACCAAATAGTTTCGAATTGTGTTAATAACGATACAGATAAAAATATATCTGTATTTCATAAAACTATTTTTATGGAACAGTAATGGAGTTTAGATATTTAAAGATTATAATATTTGGATGGAAAGCCAAATTGATATTGAAAGCAAAAATTATTAAGTAATAGTGTCATAAGAAGGTGTATGTAAATGAGCAATGTGAATTTAATTCAAAGTAAAATTATGCAGTTGGAGGGTGGAGCCTTTCAGAAGCTTTTTGATGCATATCTTTATAAAAAATATAATTTTAGAAACATTCAATCATTAGGAGTTCAGACGGCGACTAATAAAACTACAAAAGGGACTCCAGATACTTATGTTTTATCAGAAGATGGAAAGTACATACTGATAAACTACGGAAGTGTGAGTTCTCAGCCTGCAAATAAGATAGAGGCAGATATTTTATCATGCTTTAATAAAGCAAAATTGTCATTGAATAAGAATAAAATCAAGAAGATTATATGTGGACATTGCTCTACAAATATACATATAGAGCAGTTTAACAGAATTATAGAGTTGCTAGAAGGTATTGAGATAGAACTTATAGGGATAGATACACTTTCTCATGATTTGGCTTTTAGATATACACATATTGCTAAGGATCAACTTGGTATTGAGGTGGATACGAATCAGTTTTTTGATATTGAGGATTTTGTTAAGATTTATGATGCTAATGGAATTAATGCACCAATTGATTGCGAATTTTTACATCGGAAAGAAGAAATAAATGCTACAATTAAGAGCATATGTAATAATGTAGTTACAGTTTTGACTGGACCATCTGGAATAGGTAAAACAAGGTTAGCGATAGAAGCATGCCGTGCACAGGATAATAAAGAATATAAGGTTTTTTGTATCAGAAGTAATGGAAATTTATTGTATGAAGATATAAAGTTTTATATCGATAATCCAGGGAAATACATGATTTTTTTTGATGATGCTAATATGGTGGTAAGATTGGATAATGTGTTGCAAACTTTGTTAGAGCTTTCGAATGAGTATGAGGTTAGAATTCTGATTACAGTACGCGATTATGCAAGAAAAAGTGTCATTACTACGGTATCGAAGTATACTAAACCCGAAGTAATAGAGATAGGAATACTTACTGATGAAGAGATTAGGGATATTCTAAAAAAAGATTTGGGGATTGTTAATTCTGATTTTCTGAAAAAAATATCAGAAATAGCGAATGGTAATGCAAGACTGGCTTTTTTGGCTGGAATTAGATCTGTTGACGAAGGATATCAAGCTATTCGAAAAGCAGAAGACATATTTAGAAACTATTATGGTCGAATTATAGATGATGCACAGCTAACAAAAGACGATATTATGATGCTTTTTTTTATTACTGTTGCAGGTCCAGTTAAATGTGGAGAAAACCAATTATATACTGATTTGAAAAAACTATATGGGGATATAATTAGAGAGGATGAAATAGTAGAAAAACTTTATTCTTTTGAACTTATTGATTGGTTTAAAAATAAGATAACTAAGATTTCTGATCAAAGCTTTGGAAATTACATTTTATATTATGTTTTGTATGAAAAAAGGTGGATAAGCATTGAAAATCTAATATCTATTGCTTTTCCTATATATAGAAAAAGAGCAATTTATATATTAGACACTTTAATTGATATTTTTAGTTCCAAGGAAGTTATTCGTTATGTGGAAAATGCTATTATTTCTGCGTGGAATAATGCTCCTAAAGAGCAAAATATGGAGTATTTGGAGGCTTTTTATCAAGTGAATCCAGATAAAGCTTTGTGTATCATAAAAAAGAAGATAGAACAAGAAAAGTATGTGGATTTTGATATGCATAGCTTTGATGTGAATTCTAAAAAGAATAACCATATTATTTCTACAAAAGAAATTGAAATTCTAGGAGGATTTAAGTATTTGGAGTCATTTAATGACTCGATTGAGCTTCTTATGGTGTATTTTGAAAAACGTCCAGATTTGATAATGGATTTTTATTTTGTGATTTGTGATTATCTTCTTTATGATAAATATTCTTGGAAAAATAAATACAAAAATGAAAATGAGTTAATGGATAAACTTTGGGAAGCAACCAATGAGGGTGAAAACTATAATTTTGGCATTCTTTATATTTATGTAGCAGAATATGTATTTAGAACAGAGGTTTCTTATACGGAAGAAGTAAGGAATCGCAGGAAGTTCAACATTTGTAGAATGACGATTTGTTACAACAAAGAAATAGCATTGTTGCGTAATAAGATATGGAGAACTTTTGGAATACTTCGCAAAAAAAAAGAATATCAGGAGAAAATTAATGATATTCTTTTTGAGGTTCATTTTAATGGTTTAGATGAGAAGAATGCTAGTGCTTATTTACAATCGGATTTTGATACAATTTTTGCGGAAGTAATTAAAAAAGATGCTATTGATTTTTTTTGTGCAAGAATAATTGATAGATACAAAGAAGTGGCTGTTCAGATAAATAGTCCAATTGATGAGAGATATTTAATTTCTGAAAATAATCGTGAATTTAAAATTTATAGAATTTTATCTAGAGAGTATTTATTCGGTACTGTTGAAGAAGAAGAGAAAATTCGAAAGGCTAATATAGCTATGGAATTTGAATCATATAGTCTTGAAAACTATATAGAACTGTTTAAGACATGTAATTTTTTACAAGATACGATTGGTGAAAAAAATTTATGGTCTTTAAATAGGGGACTTGATATAGTTTTTGAACTATTAGAAATAAATCCGAAATTTTATGTAGATGTGATAGAAGAGTATTTCAAAAGTAATGCTCCATTCAGGGTAAATTGTTATAGGAAAGTTACTTTTTTACTTTTTAATATTGGGTACGAAAAGACATATAATTTGTTAAACAGAGTTGAGTATCGTGGAAAGGATGCATGGTTAGCTTTAATCTGGGAGTGTATAAATGAACATGATATCACAGATAGAGTAGTTAGTGACTATAATGTTTTTTCAAAAAGAAATTTGGAAGGAGATAATCCAATAGTACCATCTGTTACGCTGTTGGTAAGGTATGGTGAAAGAGATAATGGGTTAAAGAATAGCATTATTAAGCGAATAGCGGAAAAAGCAGACCTATCAGCAACTTTTTTAAGATATGCTTATAGAGATGATGATATAAAAGTTATCTTGGAGCTTTTTAAAGATGATTATGATATGCTATCCCGTATTTACATGAATGCTCTTGAAAAAAGTAAATATGTGGATTATGGTGGAAAATTGTTTATTAGAATATTTGAACAAAGACCAAACATATGGAATGAGTACGTAGACTGGATAAAGAAACATTTACGTTTTGATGAATATGAACAAAAGAGAGTTGACTTGATTTGGAGTACAGAAAAGTGGCAAGAATGTATAAATAATGCATATTCGGTTCTTATTGAAGATGTTTCGACATTATATTTTGAGCAATTGGCTCGATTGATTTTTGGACGAACGGAACAAAAAAGTAGAAAACAACAATGGCTTCTTGAAAGCTTACATGAGAATTGTATGGATGTATCTAAATGTAGTAAGCTAATTGACGTGGTTGTTAATGTTATGCCTTTTTGGAAACTAGATTATATTTTTGAATTTATGAAGGAGAACAAAAACATTGAAGATTTCAAGAAAATTTGTTTGTTTCCTATGTCTGTCTCGTGGTCAGGAAGTGAAGTTCCATTA
Source organism: Lachnospiraceae bacterium (assembly GCA_024691145.1). Taxonomy (GTDB): domain Bacteria; phylum Bacillota; class Clostridia; order Lachnospirales; family Lachnospiraceae; genus JAILNW01. The sequence goes on along the minus strand of JAILNW010000108.1, from coordinate 6,088 downwards.
ATTATAGACAAACTTCAATTTCTGCAGAGCCTTAAGGAAAAGATTAAAGGGGTTGACTATATTGAACATAGGGATTATATTGAGGAGTGCCGAAGAAAACTAGAAGAGTATAAAAGAAAAGTAGAGTTAAGAGAGTATATTGAAGAGGCTGATTACGCATAAACAGTATTTTTGACAACAGAAGTTGTCATTGCTTATAGGAATAATATATCAAAAAATATGTAAAATTGTCAATTATTCGTAAATGACACAATTAGCAGTATTAATACCCAAAGAGAGTGTAGCTTTCGCTACACTCCTTGCCTTCGGGGTTATACACTATAACATTATTACCTTTATCCTTATATCTACCTTACTCGCCAATTTCTTCAGTTCTGTATATAAACTTAACCTTGCCTTCCATATCATCAGAAATTCCAGAAAAATTATTATAATTCTTTGAAACCTCACTAATAACCTTAATTCTTTCAATTAATCCAGAAACATCATTATTATATACATCAACAATTTTCTTAACGCCTTTTTCGTCAAATTCTTTTAATCCGTCTGAAAGCTGCATTGAACCATCACGAAGTTTTGTAATACCATCAACCAATGCAGGTACGCCGTTCTTCATTGTAAGAATACCATTATATAAATCACCAGCACCCTTTGCAAGACTACCTGTGCCATCTTTAAGAGTTGATGCACCTGTCTTTAATTCATTGGCTCCGCTTGCTGCCTTTTCAACTCCATCTGTATAACTTCTTAAGCCGATATAAAAACTGTTATAACTATCAAGAGAAGTTTTAAGAGCTATAATTTTCTTTGCGCCTTCATCAGCTGCTTTTAACTTAGCCTGAACTTCATTTCCTGCCATATTGTCAGATATTGCTTTCTTAACCTGTGCTTCAGTGTTTTGTGCGATTACAGCCTTGATTTCATTTGAATTCATCTGTTCATCTGTCTTTGCTGCAATCATCTGCTTAACAGCATCGGATGCCATCTGGGCATCAACATTTGTCTGGATTGTAGCTTTAACTGCATCAGTCTGTAACATGGCATCAGCATTTTCACCTAACTGCATCTTAACACCAGCAGTTACTTTGGCTTCAACTTCAGCCTTAACAGCTGCAGTAACCTTAGATTCAACCTCAGCTTTAACAGCAGCAGTAACCTGAGCTGTTATATAATCACGTTTTCCTTCAACTGTACTAGTAACAGTCTGTAATGCTTTATTATAAACATTTGTTTTATCTAAAGATTTTATAACTGTATTTAATGCATCAGCATAGTTATCAATTGTAAGTGTAGGTACATCAATGCCAGCTTCTCTAATCTGAGTTTCTGCTGTAGAAAGAAGAGTTTCAAAAACCTTAGTTGCACCGCCATTTAAAGCATCATTATTAGAAGCAAGAGTATTTAAACCATCAGATAACTCTGTTGCACCATTTTTAATCTTGTTAGCACCAGCATCAAGATTATCTGCGCCAGTCTTTAATTTGGCAGCACCATCACATATTTTATCAATACCAGCAGTTAATTCCTTTGACTTATCAAGTAAAGTGCTGAGTCCATTGTAAAGTTCTGAAGAACCATTAAGAAGTTTGTTCATGCCATCTGTAAGTTCATCTAATTTTCCAGATAACTCATCAACTTTATCAAGCTTTTCAGTATCGATACTGTTGAAAGCATCATTTGTTGCCAAAGTTACAGTCATACCAAGTTTAAAGTTCTTAACATCTGCTGATATTTCCACATAATCAGGAATATCTATCTTTTCTTTATCAATAGCAAGATCCTCCTGAAGACCAGGAAAAGCAATTCCCATTACAGTGCTTCTTGTACCGTCATTTACAAGCTTTCCGTTAGAAACCTCAATGTTTGAGAACTTCTCATTATCCAATATTACACCAGTAAGCATTGCAAATGGAACATATATTTTCTCATCTTTGCCATTTACATTAACTGTTTCATACTGGTTGTTTGTATAATCAAATCGTATAGTAACATGACCACTTTTTCCTTTTAATTCATCAGGTGTAATGGACTTTCCATCAAGCTTATAGCTGACTTTTAAATCAACAGGAAGTTCCTTTTTGATATTTCCCTGATAGTAAATGTCGTTATTTTCAGCATCCCAGACTTTAGACTGGTCACTGCCAATCTCAAAACTCTCCTCACCCTTTACATTTACTATATCGCTAAGTTCCGAATTATCATCTATAATAGTATTTCCTGAACTGTTTTTAATCCAGTCACTTACGATAATCTTCTTTACAGAACCGTCTGCTCCTGCAATTACATAAACTGTTTCTTCCTTAGAATTCTCTTCTGAAGTATCAGATGCAGATACGGTCTTTGTTGTTTCCTGTGATTTTTTATCTTTTTCAGCTGTTTTTATTTTGCTATCTGACTTTGCAAATGCAGCTATTCCGATACATGATGTAATAACTGCTGCGCATGTAACTGCAGATAGGATTTTTACTGATTTCTTACTCATTTTTATATTCTTACTCATAATATTACCTCCAAATCTATTGCTCTATAGAAACATTTTTCATTCCAAATGTTGTTTTGCATATCAGACTGTCGCAAAGCATCAGAAGTGCTGGCAGTATAAATATTACTAAAATCATACTTATAATTGCACCTCGTGAAAGCAGCATACAAAGTGAACTTACCATGTCTATATCTGAGTAAATTGCAACACCAAATGTGGCTGCGAAAAGTCCCATGCCTGATACAATAATTGATGGAATTGATGTATATAATGCTGTATGTATTGCATTTTTCTTATTCTTGCCACCAATACGTTCAATTTTGTATCTTGTTGTCATAAGTATTGCATAGTCTACTGTTGCACCAAGCTGTATAGTGCTTATACATATAGGTGCGATAAATGGAAGGCTTTGTCCAAGGTAATGAGGAAGTCCAAGATTTATAAATATCGCAACCTCTATAACTGATATAAGTATAAATGGTAATGAAAGGCTCTTTTCAACAAGTGCTATTATTATAAATATTACAAGTACTGAAATCAGGTTAACTACTTTAAAGTCATGGTCTGTTGTCTGGATCATATCCTTCATACAAGGTGCTTCACCAATTAGCATTCCATTTTTGTCATACTTTTTAAGTATCTCGTTAAGTTCATCAACCTGTTCATTTACCTCATCACTTGCAACCTTGTACTCAGAATTTATAAGTAAAAGCTGCCATTTGTCGCTTTTTAAAAGCTTTGTTATGGACTCTGGTACAATCTCTTCAGGTACAGATGAACCTATAAGAGAATCAAGGCCTATTACAAACTTGACACCTGTAACTTCTTCCATTTCCTTAGTCATCTTACGAACATTAGCTGCAGGAACACTGCTGTTAACAAGCAGCATATGAGTTGATGCCACATCGAAGTTCTCCTGAAGTTTTGAGTTTGCTATGGCAAATGCCATATCCTGTGGAAGTGATTTATCAAGGTCATAGTAAACTTCATTGCTTGTTTTGTTATAGCCATAATATGATGGTGTGATGATTATGGCAAATATTATAAGAAATATTGGGAAGACTTTTAATACAAGCTCTGAAAAGTGTTCCATATCAGGAATTAATGGCTTATGGGAAGCCTTCTTAAGAGGCTTGTCAAAAATCAGTATAAGTGATGGCAAAACTGTTACACAGCCTATAACTCCAAGTATAACACCCTTTGCCATTACGATACCAAGGTCACGTCCCATTGAGAAGGACATAAAGCACAGGGCGATAAATCCTGCCACCGTTGTAATGGAACTTCCAAGTACGCTTGTAAATGTATTGTGTACTGCAACTGACATTGCTTCCTTTTTGTCCTCATACTGTGAAAGCTGTTCATTGTAGCTGTGCCAGAGGAATATTGAGTAGTCCATTGTGACAGCTAACTGAAGTACCGCAGACAGTGCTTTTGTTATATATGATATTTCTCCGAAGAAGTAGTTGCTTCCAAGGTTTAATATTATCATCATAGCAATTGATAATAAGAAAACAAACGCTACAAGGTAGTTATCAAGGAACAGGAGCATTGCAACTAATGCAAGTAAAACAGCTATTCCAACATATATTGGTTCTTCCCTTTCACAAAGGTCTTTAAGATCTGTAACAAGTGCAGACATTCCTGAAACGTAACACTGTTCTCCAGCGACTTTTCTTACTTCACGGATTGCATCCATTGTAATGTCTGAAGAAGTGGAAGTATCGAAGAAAACTGCCATCATTGTTGCGTTGTCTGAGTTAAATGTTTTATAAAGTTTTTCTGGAAGCAATTCCATAGGTATTGATAAATCAGCTAAGGAATCGTACCATACAACGCTTTCGACGTGGTCTACATTCTGAATTTTTTCTTTTAATTTTGCAACATCTTTTTCCGGCATATCCTCCACAACTATAAATGAGAAGGCTCCTTTGCCGAATTCCTTCATTAATTCGTCCTGGCCAACAACTGTGTCCATATCTTCTGGAAGGTAAGTAAGCATATCGTAGTTTACTCTCGTTTTTAGGTAGCCAAAAACTGAAGGAACCATAAGTACTAAAGCTATAAGCAGTATAGGAATACGCAATTTAACTATAGTTCTTGCTAGTTTCATTTAAAATCATCTCCTGAATCAAAAACTTAAAAATATAATTTACCTTAAGTTTATTATATGTCCTTGGGAGAATCTTTAAAACGGACAAAGTTTATAGCCATGCTCAAATTTTATGCACCATTTAGGCAAATGCCCAAAAACTAGACAAATGTATATGGAATGCCTAAAAAAACCGACTGCAGTTTATATTTACAAGAGGCGTAAAATAAATAATATATAAGAATGTATTAAATCAAAAACGACTTGAAAAAGTGAAAAAAAATATGGTAGAATGTTAATACTTTGGTAGTTACAAAAATATAAAATTTTGAATAATTAAGAGGGAAGTCCTTCTTCAGTGAGTTATCTGAGAAGCATGTCATATAATGCCCTTTAAAATAGAGCGGAGGTTGTTATGAGGAAAGTTTATTTAGTTAGTGTATGTTTATTAATATTATTTTTATTTTTGGGTTGTTCGAAGACAACAGAAAGTAAAAAGAAATCAGATATTATCGAAACAGATGATTATATAATTGAAAAGTATACAGGAAAAGATTGCAAGGGTATTAACTTTGCAGGAACCAGCATTGTTGATGGTAGGTTTATGTATTTGTTTTATAGTATGCCAGATGAATTTAGGTTTTACAGTGAAGAAGAATATTATGAGGATGCAGTTGATAAAAGACTGGCATATTATACATATGATGATTTAAAAAGTAGATACATTTTATATAAGCAGGTTGGCGATATACCAGAAAAAAGAGAATATATAAAGGATGATGGGAATAGGCCTTATTGGGAAACATATAATCGTGATAGAATTTTGGATGATAAATACAATAAGTATGTTGTTTATGAAGAAGATATTTATCATGATTATCATGGAACAGTTAATGGCAAAGGATATATATATGTGTATGATCTAGATAACGATACAACTAGCTGCATGTGCATTGATGATGTATGTTCAGGTGATATTGATAAAACGGAATTGGGAAAGCTTGCTGGCAAACCACAGTTGCTAAATGACAGCACACTTGCAATTGCTGATTACAACATAATATTAGTGTATAATTTTAAAGAGAGTAAGACAGAGTATTTAAACTTAAATGATTATAAAGATTTTTTTGAAGAAAGTGATGATATATTTGAATATTATTATGATAGCGATATATTAAATGTATATTGCTATGACAATGCGAGTAATAATAGAAATTTAGTTGTTTACCAATTCGAAATGAATAAAAAACAACTGAAGTGTAAAAAATCATTTGATACGGAAGAGTTTGAACCAGAATTTTATGATGAATATATAGTATTGTCAAAGAATGGAACGCATTATATAGTTGATGCTAAAACACTGGAAATAATAGTTGACTTAGCTAAGTTTGAGACGGATAAGGGAAGTGTAGAGAAAGCTACTTATTATGGAAAAATTAAAAAATCAATAGATGTATCAATTAAAGACGACAATGCATATATAGTGTCTGATAATGGTGTTAAGAAGGTTGATT
>JAILNW010000381.1 GCA_024691145.1 Lachnospiraceae bacterium | reverse complement strand
AGGATATGAATTAAATTCTGTATTAAAAAATATCTTTAAAATAAAAAAGAAACAATTTATTATTTTGATAGATGAATGGGACGCATTGTTTAGGCTTGATAAAGATAATGTAACATTACAAGAAAAATATATTAGTTTTTTACGTTCATTATTTAAAGGTTCAAATGCTGAAGAATTTGTTGCTTTGGCATATATAACAGGAATATTGCCAATTAAAAAATATGGCGGAGAATCGGCACTTAATAATTTTAAAGAATATACTGTGGCTGAACCTTTATTAATGACTGAATATATTGGATTCACTGAGGATGAAGTAAAGAAACTTTGTGATGAATATGATATGGACTTCAGCGAGATGCATGACTGGTATGATGGATACAAATTTTATAACTTTAATAAAAACGATAATAGCTATACTCATATATACAGTCCAAACTCTGTATGCAACGCTATAGATAATAGAAGGTACAAAGATTACTGGGTATCAACAGAAACCTATGAATCATTAAAACTTTATATATCTTTAAATTTTGAAGGATTAAAAGATGATATTATAACAATGCTTGCATGTGGAAAAGTTAAAGCTGATGTAGGGTTATTTACAAATGATTTAGTATCATTTGGTTCAAAAGATGAGGTTTTGGCATGTCTCGTTCACCTAGGTTATCTTGCATATGATGCAAAAACAGAAGAAGTATTTATACCTAATAAAGAAGTACGAACTGTATTCGAAAGAGCTATAAAAACTAGTAAAGAATTTAGCCCAGTAATGAAGGCATTAACAGCTTCAGAACAACTTATGAAATATACACTTGAAAAAAATGCAGATAAAGTTGCCGAAGCAGTTGCTACCGCTCATGCTAATGCAACATCAATAAAAAAATATAACGATGAAAATTCTTTAAGTTGTGCAATTACTTTAGCATATTATGTAGCTATGAATGATTATGAATTAATAAGGGAAATGCCATCTGGTGTAGGCTTTGCAGATATTGTATTTTTACCTCGTTCAGGTGTTGTAGACAAACCTGTATTAGTCGTAGAATTAAAGTGTGATAAAACTGCAACCACAGCATTTAACCAGATAAAAGACAGGAAATACGGAGATCATTTAAAAGATTATACAGGTAAGATATTACTAATAGGCATTAATTATGATAAAGATGATAAGAACAAGATCCATACCTGTGTAATTGAAGAATTAGAAAAAACAGAATAAATCATTAAAGTAATTGCCAAGGCTATGCAATCCAAGTTGGACTACATAGCCTTTTCTTATTTCAATCTCCTATTAACAATTAGTTGCAAATGCAAGTATTATTCTTTATAATATGATATATAGATAGACAATTTACTAGAAAGAAGTGAGACAATGTATACAGGAACATACCTAAATCCAAACAATATATCATTTAAAGAAAAAATAAATAGCAGAATATACGTGGATAAAACAGATTTAATAAAATTTTGCAATGAAAGAGTTTGCACTGCAAATAAATTTGTCTGCTCCACCAGACCAAGAAGATTTGGCAAGTCAATGGCTATAGATATGCTTGCGGCATACTACAGCAAGGGCTGTGATTCAAAAGAGTTATTTGATGACTTAAATGTTTCAAAGTATAACACGGAAAAAAAATTAGAATTAAAACTTAACAAAAAGTTTACCGAATATATGAATTCATTTGATGTTATAAGAATAGATATGCAGGATGTGATGGCAAGCGTAGCTAACAATACTTCTATTGATGCTGTAGAATGGATACAACAGGAAGTTATAATAGAATTAAAAGAAGTATATGAAGATTGTGTAAAGGAAGGATATGAATTAAATTCTGTATTAAAAAATATCTTTAAAATAAAAAAGAAACAATTTATTATTTTGATAGATGAATGGGACGCATTGTTTAGGCTTGATAAAGATAATGTAACATTACAAAAAAAATATATTACTTTTTTACGTTCATTATTTAAGGGTTCAAATGCTGAAGAATTTGTTGCCTTTGCATATATAACGGGCATTTTACCTATAAAAAAATATGGTACAGAATCAGATCTTAATAACTTTGAAGAATTTACAATGGTTTCACCAGCAAATATGGTTGACTATATAGGATTTACTGAAGATGAAGTAAAAGAATTATGTGAAGAATATGATATGTCTTTTGATGAAATGCAAAAATGGTATGATGGATACACTTTAAAAAACAAACATGTATATAGTCCTAATTCTGTATGCAATGCTATAGAAAACAGAAGGTACAAAGATTACTGGGTGTCAACAGAAACATATGAATCATTAAAACTGTATATATCATTAAATTTTGAAGGTTTAAAAGATGATATTATTACAATGCTTGCATGCGGAAAAGCTAAAGCTGATGTAGGATTGTTCACAAATGATTTAGTATCATTTGGTTCAAAAGATGAAGTGCTGGCATGCCTTGTTCACTTAGGTTATCTTGCATATGATGCAAAAACAGAAGAAGTGTTTATACCTAATAAAGAAATAAGAACTGTATTTGAAAGAGCGATAAAAACAAGCAAAGAATTTTCCCCTGTGATGAAAATTCTTTAAGTTGTGCAATTACTTTAGCATATTATGTTGCTATGAATGATTATGAATTAGTAAGGGAATTACCAAGGCTATGCAATCCAAGCTGGATTACATAGCCTTTCCTTACATCAAATTCAATTATGCCTCTTCAATAATACACGTATGACGTTTGTAATTAGAATCCTTACTTGATAAATCACGATCATAATTAATCCCAATTAACAAAATATTACCTTTGTAGAAGTTTTAAATTCATCAAGTATCTCATTATTAGGAATAAAAACCTCGCTCTTTTCATCATCAAATCCCAAATATCCAAGGTGTACTAAAAGTGAAAGAACATCATCTCTTCCAGTAAAGGTTGTCATATCATTCTTATATGTTGAGGTATCGATTACCAGTCTGCCACCATTCATTAACAAGGCAACAGCTTCCTTAAGGCCTGCATAATTTCGCTTTATATACTCAGCTAAAGCCTCATAAGTTTCTGTCTTGTTCCAGTAATTTTTAATTACTCCAGTAGTCATGGCCTTAACAACAGACAAGGGACTATAGATAGCAACCTTATGGTCCGTATATGTTCCTTCTCTATATTCCTCTCTTTTATCCTTAGGAATAATTCCACTTATTACATATCCATCATACCAGCTAGATATTTCCTCATACTTCATATTGTATTCTTTACAAAGTTCCAGAACCTCACTGGTAGTAAAGCCTGTAAATTCTGCCATTTGCATAGGATGCATCATAGAGTATTCATCAAACATATTGAGTGCTGAATGTTCACCATATTTTTTAATTGGCAATATACCTGTTATATATGCAAGTGCAACATACGGCTTATCCTTTAAGCAATCTCTTAGAAAATCAAGGTATAATTCCTGACCTTCTTCATCATTCTTACATTTTCTAAACACAGCATCCCATTCATCTATAACTATTATAAACTGACGTTTAGTAGTTGCAAATATTTTGTTAAGAACGATACGAAGATTAATTCTGTTTCCAAACTTTACCTCTGGAAATGTTTCCATTAATTCTTCCGTTACTTCATCATTCAAATATTTTAGCATATCTCTTACAGAGGTATTATCATCCATAAAATCAGTCATCACAAGTCTGATTACATCAAATGCTCCTAGATATGAATCCCAATTAATAGTCCTGTTCTCACAAACAACAGGTTCACATCTTGATAACTCTGTCTGAAGAAATAAATCTTTACTATCAGCATTTCTATCATAATATGCACATATCATATCTGCAGCCATAGATTTTCCAAATCTTCTTGGTCGTGATACACTAACGTACTTCATTCTGGTTTTAACAACTGAATTAAGATACTGTATCATCTTGGTTTTGTCTATATAAATATCAGCCTCTAAAGCCTCTTCAAACATAGACTTGCCTGGATTCAGATATATCCCCATATCCATTCCCCTCCTTTAACCATAATATTCTGCTTTTACCGATTGTACACTAATTTATAGTATAAGTCAAGTCTTAATCTCTTATTTTATCGGTACCTTAACTATAGCCGAGAACAGTATCTTACATAATATCGTAAATGTTCTTACATCTCCCACATTCCAAGATGTGGCATCGGAGCATGTTGCTATTGATACGAAGCCGCAAAGCTTGCCATTACGTATATTGGCGCACTGTAATACCGACTGTGTTCCATTCTTAGTTAACTCCTCATACACAAGAGGTGCAATAGAATTAATAGTGCTTATATCACTGCAGTAAAAAAGCATATCATTATTAAACAGTGACAGGTGCTGCTCCACAACTTCAGCAGCAACAGGGGATTTTTGTGATATCTTAAAGCTATTCGGTATCCACATTTCCTTTGTACTGTAATTACCATTACGGCTTTCCTTAAGTGTTGATATCATAATATATTCTGCATCAAAGTGCTCTCTCATCTTAGCAAGAAGAATCTTAACGGCACTTATTGTATCCTTTGCATCAAACAAAAGATCAATTGCAGAAGTAACAAGAGCCGAGTCAATAGACTCCTGAAGTGATGAGAAACTTTCCTTCATATTGTACTCATTAAGGGTTCTTGTTTCTGCACCAAATTCCTGTGACTCTTCATAATATACATGCACATTTTTACCATTATCCTTTGCAGTAAACAGTGCAATATCTGCCTTCTTAAACATAACCTCATATGTAGGTTCAACGCTTTCTGTATACTCAATACCTATACTGCAGGTAATCTTATACTCATCTTTATCAGCTGAATAAATCTTAGAAAACAGCTTGTCCACCTGGTCAAGTATGCCATCTATATACTTCCTGCTAGATGCTTTTTCAATAAATACTGCAAATACGTCTGTTCCAACTCTTCCCACAATGTCATTAGGGAACATTGTAGTAAGTATATTAGAAACCTCTATAAGAACTGAATCTCCGAACAAATGTCCTAAGGAATCATTTATACTTCTAAAGTTATCAATATCAGCAAGAATAAGTGCTGAAGGAAGTACATCCTTTCCAGCAGCAAGTTTTTCCTCAACTATATTCTGGAACTCTGTTCTGTTGTATATCTGAGTAAGGGAATCACGGCTTGCCTTATCCTCAAGTATTGCAAGATGCTCATGAGTTTCATCAATATTGCTGGTTTTTCCTATAACACAGATTGCATCACCGTCTGCGTCATAAAGTGTTGTTCCAACAGCCTTAAACCATGAGAAACTGTCCTCAGTCTCTGAAGTTCTCATTCTGAATTGCTCTTCTATTATATTTTTTCCAAGAGCCATGGCATCACATAACTCATTAAATATCTTAATGTCCTCTTCATGTACTATCTTGCTGTCTAACATGTTCTGTCTGTAATTGCCAACAACCCTGTCATCCTTGAATATTTCAGGAGCACCACGTCTTGTAAGGGTATCTGAGGCAATATCATATTCCCACATCCACTCACCAGAAAGTTCAGTTATTATCCTGTTTTTCTTCTGCTGAAATTCAAGTTTTTCCTCATACTTTTTATTTTCAGATATATCTATAATTGTACAAAGGTACAAAGGTTTTCCCTCTAAAGAGCCTATACGGCTGGCATTAAGAATATTCCAGTTAATATCTCCATTTGGTGCTATTGTTCTTACATTGTAATTAACTATACTTGGACACTGCGTTGAAAGTTCTGTAAGTCTTTCAAGGTCTTCAACTGGCACAAGGTCTGTAATTACATTATTAAACTTATGCAGAAACTCTTCCTTTGTGTAGCCTATTATGTCATAAAAACCATTGTTAGCATATACAACTCTGAATTCAGGAAGGTAAATCTTAATAAGACCGCCATGTATATTGTTGTAAATTGTATCAAGTTCAAGGTTTTTCTCTGCTATATCATTATAAAGTGTTTTGCTTTCTGTAATATCAGAAACACATACACGAAGTCTTAACACATCTGAATAATGTTTTGTACCATTAATGCTAAGCCATGCAATTGATCCGTCCTTTTTAATAATACGGAATTCATATCTTATATTTCCTCCCATCTGGAGCTGTCTTGATACATTTGCCTTAAGTTTCTGTACATCATCAGGATATATTCTTGGTGTTATATTGTTGTTAAATAACTTTTCATATTCATTTCTAGAATATCCTGTTATTTCATAAAAGTAATCATTGGCATATTCGATTTTTATTTCAGAGCCATACTTTACAACAAGTACTCCTACCTTTAGTTCCGATACAATCTTTTCAAAGTCTATGTCCTTGTTTTGTTCCATGATATTTTCTCCTTTCAGGTACACTATCCTATTCTTTTACGCATCATTTCCGAGTTGGATGCATAGTTAATAGCGCTTTCTTTTGATATAATGCCTTCTTTATATAGTCGTAAAATGTCTGTATCCATTGTCTGCATACCTTCACTGGATTGAATTATTGTATCAATCTGGTGTGTTTTCTGCTCTCTTATCATGGTTCTTACAGCATTGTTAACATTCATGATTTCAAATGCCGGTATAAGTCCTCCGTCAACTGTTGGTATAAGCTGCTGTGATATAACTGCCTGTAGTACCATTGCAAGCTGTATACGTATCTGGTGCTGCTGTGATGACGGAAATACATCAATAACCCTGTCTATAGTATTTGCAGCTCCTATTGTATGAAGTGTTGATAGTATAAACTGTCCTGTTTCTGCGGCTGTCATTGCTATATTCATGGTTTCATAATCTCTCATTTCACCAACAAGTATAACATCAGGGCTTTGCCTTAAGGCTGCCCTTAGGGCCTTAACATAATCCCTTGCATCTATATTTATTTCTCTCTGGCTTATTATGCATTTTTTATGTCTGTGAAGAAATTCGATTGGGTCCTCAATTGTTATTATATGTCCCTGTCTTGTTGCATTTATTTTATCCAGCATACATGTAAGTGTTGTGGACTTTCCGCTTCCTGCAGAGCCTGTTATAAGGACAATTCCCTTCTTTGTGTCTGCAAGGTTCATTATTTTCTCAGGTATATGAAGTGACTTGTAGTCAGGTAAATCATACATTACCGTACGAAGTACTGCTGCAAGTGACCCTCTCTGCCTGTAAATATTGGCACGGAATCTTCCAAGTCCCGCCATGGAAAATGAAAAGTCATATTCATTTTTAGAGTCCGGCTGAATCTGGTCTTTGCTGTACCCGGCCATTTCAAATATCTGTCTTATAAGAATATTGGTATCGTCAGGAAGAAGGATTTCATCATCTGAAAGCCTTACTATCTTTCCTGATATTCTGTAACCAATAGATGTTCCTGAAACAATAAATATATCAGAAGCCTGTTTTTTTAAGGCATCCTTTAAAATCTCAGTTAAAACCATGTTAAAACCTCCTATTTGTTCGGATCCCAAAGGTCAAGATTCTCATCCGAAAGGTCATAACCCTTATTAACTGTCTTCCACTGCTTTATAGCATATCGCTTTTCTTTATTAACTAACCCGTCTTTTTCATTTACCTGTAAATTAACAAAAAGGTCTATGGAATCATTTATCTTAACATTGTATGTTATAGTATCAGACTCCCTAAGTACCTCTACTTCTCCTTCATAAAGAGAATCAAACTCATCAAGGCTTTTTTCATTTTTAGCAAGTTCCAGAAGAACTCCGTCAACCTCACTTAAAACTTCCCTTGCCTTAAGGTCTGATTTCTGATAGCTTATGCTGTACTCTGCTTTTTTAGAAGTAAGTCTTGTATCTGCTTTTCCGCAAAAATAAGCAAGTACCGCAAGTGTTGTAAGGCAAAGTACAACGAATATCATTATTACAGAAGATAATCCGATTCCCAGTCCAAAAAATTGCTTATTCTTCATATCACAAAACTCCTTCTAATTGCTGATATATGCACCACATTCAGATTCATAGATTACCTCATTGTTGTAAATACATGAAATCTTAAGTTCTCCCATATATCCTGCCTTAGTCTGTTTTCTTGCTTCACATATTTTATATACCACATCTGATTCTCCATTTGCCAGAAGATTATCATTCAGGTTAAGTATATAATTATCATTTCCGTCCATAAATATCTCACAATCGTCTCCGAATATTCTTACAAGGGTTTTTGCAACATCCATATTTGAACTGTACAAATCCCCTATGGCATTGGACTTTGTAATGCATTTTGACTTGATTTTATTTACCTTTATGTCATAATTGGTTTTGGCAAATACTTCAACTACTATGGTAGAAGCAACGGAAAAGAATAATATTACTATTATCATTTCTATAAAAAACGTATTTATTCTGGATTTTTTATATTTCTTCATACCGACCTCCAAAACCTACTGCTTTTCTGAATTAATCTTTATAAAAGTTTCTATTGTATCATCTTCACTAACACAAAGATTCACCCTTATAAGGTCCTCTTTTTCATATTTTATGGACATGGCTTCAGCATCATAAAGCTTTTCGCCCTTTCCCTTTTTAAACTCTGTTTCACTTCTTACAAGGTTTTCATACATTTTCCCATTATAACAATACACATAAGTTTTAAACATCATATTATCTTCATTCAGCACAAGAACATCTATATCATCTTCTGTTGTGAAGATTTCAATATGGCCATTATCATAGTTATGTATTTTATTTTCCACATAGCTTACAAGCGCTCCTGTGTTAAATGTATAATCAGTCTGTTCCTTTATTTTCTTATAGCTGTTGGCGCTTACAAATACAAGTGCCAGGGACATTCCTGT
>JAILNW010000103.1 GCA_024691145.1 Lachnospiraceae bacterium | reverse complement strand
AAACGGAACAAGCTTTAATGAATATAATAATATTAATATCGATATACTGTAAAAAGTCATTTCAATAATTAACATTACAATCCTTTTATAATTAATTTTTTTAGATATCATAAAATAACCTGATATAAGCAAAAATATATTATTTGCAGTCGAGCCACCAATGGTTATTATTTGCAAAAACAAAACTCTTAAAGACCAGTTACTGCAAGTAAAATTATCCCAATTAACTTGAGTACTATAATGACGTAAAATAACAAGCAAAATACAAATTATTCGTAACATCTCTATATTTGAATTTCGTTTATGACTAATTTTATTCTTTTCTTCCATTATATCCACTCTTTCTTGCAAAAATTATAACTTGTTTATTCAAAATATTACAATTATACTAATAATAATTAGTATTCTTTTCGCCACACCATTTTATTTACAACACCAACACAACTTTGTATTATCCTTACTACCTTATCAGATACGTTTGTATCTACATAATCAGGTACAGGTATTCCGAGGTCACCGTTCTTAACCATTTCCACAGCCAAATCAACAGATTGTAATAAGCCTATAGTATCAATGCCTGATAATACAAAACAGCCTTTATCAAGTGCTTCAGGACGTTCTGTGGATGTTCTGATACATACAGCAGGTATAGGCTTACCTATTGATGTATAGAAAGAACTTTCTTCAGGTAATGTTCCTGAATCTGATACCACTGCATAAGCATTCATCTGTAAGCAGTTATAATCATGGAATCCTAGTGGTTCATGTGCTATAACTCTTTTATCTAGTTTAAAACCTGAACTTTCAAGTCTTTTCTTGCTTCTTGGATGACATGAATAAAGTATAGGCATATCATACTTCTTAGCCATTTCATTAATAGCTGTAAATAATGAATTAAAGTTCTTTTCTGTATCTATATTTTCTTCTCTATGTGCAGATAAAAGTATATACTTGCCTTTTTTCAGTCCAAGTTTACAGTGTATATCAGAAGCTTCTATAGATGATAAGTTATTAGTTAATACCTCTGCCATAGGGCTTCCTGTTACATATGTTCTTTCCTTAGGCAAACCACAGTCAGCAAGATATCTTCTTGCATGTTCAGAATAGGCAAGGTTTACATCTGATATTATATCCACGATTCTTCTGTTTGTTTCTTCTGGCAGGCACTCATCTTTACATCTGTTACCAGCTTCCATATGGAATATTGGTATATGAAGTCTCTTTGCTCCTATAACAGATAAACATGAGTTAGTATCACCAAGCACCAGTACTGCATCAGGTTTTGTAGCTGCCATTGCTTTATAACTTCGGTCTATTATATTACCCATGGTAGCGCCTAAGTCATCACCTACTGCATCTAAATATAACTCAGGATTCTTAAGATCTAAGTCTTTAAAGAATACACCATTAAGGTTATAATCATAGTTCTGACCTGTATGCCATAACTGAGTATCAAAGTAAGTTCTGCATTTATTAATAACAGCAGCAAGACGTATAATCTCTGGTCTGGTGCCTACTATTATTGCAAGTTTGATTTTTCCATTTTCTTTCCAATTTGGATATTCCATAAATTAATACACTCCAATCGTTGTATTTAATATATCTAATCTATCTTTTCAAAAAATGTGTCTGGCTTGTCTGGATTGAATACTTCATTACATGTCATAACGGTAATAAGGTCTATATCACCTATATTTGTTATTTCATGAGTAAAGCCTGGTTTCATAATAACAGACTGTATTCTTGAACCATCTACAATATATTCTTCAATTTCATCTGTACCAATTTTTCTTTCTCTGATTCTTGCCTTTCCACTTACTACTATAAATTCTTCCATCTTTGTAACATGCCAATGCATACCACGTGTTATTCCTGGTCTGCATACATTAACACTTACCTGACCAGAATTAGCTGTATGAACAAGTTCAGTGAAACTTCCTCTGTTGTCAACATTCATCTTTAGGTCAAAGATAGTCTTTTCTTTAGGAAGATAGCTAAGGTACATAGAATAAAGTTTCTTCTCAAAACTATCCGGTGTAAAGTCAGGTGCCATAAGTGTTCTAGGATGTTCTTTAAACTTATCAAGTAAAGCAACTATCTCACCTAATGTAGCTTTATGGGTTACAGGACAATAGCAGTAACGACCATTGTCACTTGGTCTTGGTGTTAAGCCATCATATGTTACTCCATCTATAACATCACCTGTTTTTGGATACTCACATCTATGTGGATGTCCTTCCATGGCATCAAGTAATTCCTCTATAAGATCAGCTGCAAAAAGTAACTCTAATTCTACACTTTCATCACTTACTGTTATAGGAAGGTCATGTGCATAATTATAACAGAATGTACCTACTGCACTGTTATAGTTAGGTCTTACTCCTGAACCTACAAGGTTAGGATATCTATAAACATATACCTTTGCACCTGTTTCTTTAGAGTAATCAAAAAAAAGCTCTTCTCCAGCTTTTTTACTAAGTCCGTATTCACTTTTTCCAAAACGTCCTGCAAGTGTAGCCTGTAATGAAGAACTTAACATAACAGGACATGTATTATGATGTTTCTTTAAAGTATCAAGAAGAGTAGACGCAAAACCAAAGTTACCTTCATTGAACTCACTAACATCCTTTGGTCTGTTGACACCAGCAAGGTTAACAACCCAGTCTGCTTTTTTACAATACTCATCTAATTCTTCATAAGTATTATTTATATCATATTCATATATATCGCCTATATGAAGTGAGGGTCTTGTTTTGTTTCTTCCGTCTTTTAATGTATTAAGGTATTGTATAAGATTTTTTCCAAGAAAACCGGCAGAGCCAGTTAATAGTATATTCATAGTCATTACCTCTTAAATATTTAAATTTCAATATTATTCAATACTCTCTATATAAACTAATAGCTTTAATCCATATTTTTTGGCAACATACATACGATGATAACCATTTGTACTAACAGTATATTTGCCACTTGACTTTTTCTTCACACCAATTCGCCCATTTGCACTTAAAAAATTATCTTTAAATGCATTTAAAAAAATTTTTTCACTCATATTTTCAAATACTTCTTTCATAGTATTACTGTGAATTTCATGTATTTTATAATTCTCTTCATATTCTAATATTAATGATTGTACACTCTCTAAGTAATTTTTATACGATTCCTCTGTTCCTCTTTTACCTTCGCCAAAAAGAGGTTTTTCAATATCATCTATTTCAGTTGAATTA
>JAILNW010000328.1 GCA_024691145.1 Lachnospiraceae bacterium | reverse complement strand
AATAAGTATACCTTTGTTTCCACGTTCTATAAAGAGAACTGATTCTGAGTTGTATGGATTTGAAAGGTATTCATTTTCTCCTTCCATCTCGTTACGGAAAATATTAATTGCAGTTACATCAGCACTCATATAAAACTCATCTCCGGCATCTCCAAGCTGAGATAATCCAGGGAATCTGCTATCATAAGAAGTTCCACCTGCACCAACTGGTCTTGAGTAGAAAAGAGGAGTTGTTGAAGCTCTTCCTGCTATAACAGCCCATCCAAGTTTAAGATCATCATTAGTCATCCATACAGTTTCGCAGTCTTTATTAGCAAAGTTATCATGAGACTCAACCCATGTAACTACCTTGCTTGATGGAGCATCTATGCTGTAGCCCAATAATTTATTAGTATTAAGTGTCTTGTTTCCTAGCTGTTCACGAAGTATATATCCATAACCTGAAGCTGTTACACCCATAAGTTTTGAATATGCATTATCTCTTGAAGCTGCATCCTGAAGAATCTCGCCATACTGGAAGCTTGATCCATTATTAAGGACAACTGGCCAGAAATTACTTCTGTAACTTGCATCATCATCTGGAAGTTCAATATGTTTTGCTGCATCATATCTGAAACCATCAACGCCATCTGAAACAAGCTGTTTTGCATAATTTAATATAATATTCTGAACCTCAGGATTCTGAGTATTCATGTCATATAAACCAAGTAATGATTTCTGAGTTACTCTGTATCTGTTATTATAATCATCAATTCCTTCTCTTCCATGGTAGTAACTGTCTACTCTGTATTCTGGAAGTATAAGCTGCATATCATATGTAAGATGATTATATACACAGTCAACAATTATCTTAATTCCATACTTATCAGCTTCTGCACATAAAGCTTTTAAATCATCCTCTGTACCAAGCTGATAGTTACCAACTTTAAATCCTATTGGCTGGTACTGATACTCCCAGTTTGAAAGATGACGATCTCCTCCATTAGGATTTCTGCAGATCTGAGCAGGTGAAGTCTGAATTGCACTGTATCCTGCATTCTGTATGTTCTGAAGATTTTCTTTTATTGTATTAAATGACCAGCTCCAAGCATGAAGAATAGTACCGTTTTTCATATCATCTGCTGAAAGCTTAGCCTTTGAAGGATTATTCTTCTTTTCAATATTGTATACTTCTTCATTATCATGATTATTATTATCCGGCTTGCCATAATTATAATCTGTAGGAGCTAGTGTCTTTTCTGGTTCTAAAGTTTCATAAGGTGTTTCAGTCTCCTCTGGTATACATGTAGGAATAACTGTTGGTTTAACTGTAGGAGCTATAGTAGGTTCCTCAGTTGGCTTTACTGTTGGTTTTGCTGTAGGTAACTTTGTTGGAACAGGTCCGTCACCTTTACCAAGACGAGCCATATTTACCGAAATTGTATCCTCATCTGCCTTTTCCTGTGATGTGGAATCATCAGCAGCATAAGGTTCTTCAGCGTTATCATATACACATGTATCAACAGGAAGTGTCTGTATTGCAGATTCACCAAATGTAGAAATGTGCATTACACCAATACCATTCTCTGTAATATAATGTGCATCAATTCCAAGTGCACTAAGAGGTATCTTAATTTCGTACATTGTATCCTGTTCGCTGTTATGTCCAAGTTTATTAAGATCAACCCAGGCAGAAGAATCAGAGTACATCATATCTGTCTTTAAGCCTGTATAACCATTTGCATTAATTCCTATAAGTTCATCAGAAATATGTCCGTCGCCATAAGCAGCCTCTATTCCAAGTGTCTTAAAGTCACGACAGAATTCTTTTTCGTATGAGAATCCACCATTGCCATCAACAGAAAATAATGCTGGTGTTCCTGCAACTAACTTAGATGAGAAACATAAAAGATTATCTACACCATTGGTATAATCTATGCTCATTCCCCATACACCTTTTCCTGTACTTGAAATTGTACCATCCGCACTTACATTTGGATCAATATCAAGAGCAATTATCTGTGGTATATCACCATTCCATGCTTTACCATTATCACTTATTGGATAATTCTGTTCAGGTGCCACAACATCTGTCAAATTTGTAATTTCCCACATAAGATAAAGATTATCATTATCCCATGCTCCGTACATGGCATAAGTATCATAAACTGGTCCTTCATGAGGTCCTCTGAAGGCTCTCGGATCATCATTAGCCACACCCTGAGCAATCAGCATGGAACTATCCCAGTCAGAGAAATCGCCATCAATTGTTATAGTTTTCTGTTGTCCGAAACCATTTTGATTTGTACTGAAGTTACTTGAAAGGCTGGCGGCTCTTGTAGAAAATGGACCATATCCCATATAAGAAGCCATACTGCCAGCAACAATACCTGTGGCAAGAGTTGCACCAAGAATTACTTTTGCTTTTCCTACATTCTTCATAAATATACAATTCCTCCTAACTAAAATACCCACATAATACAGTTTTGTAAGATTTTATAAAAACTGTTTAACTTATATCTCCCCGCTGATATAAATTTGTATCAATTACTCATATATCTAGAATACCTTATATAAGTATTTTGTGCAAGTTGTGATAATTCATAGTTAATATCAGATTTTATTGTGCAATATATCTAATTAATTATATT